>CABSNF010000036.1 GCA_902478995.1 uncultured Collinsella sp. | reverse complement strand
GCTGGCGCCCAAGGCGCTCAACGGCTCCGTGCTGACCTGCGACGTTATGGAGCTCGGCGAGCCGGATGCAAGCGGCCGTCGCAGCCCCGTCGCCACGGGCGAGACCGTCGAGCTTTCCGCCACCACGGTGATCTGCGCCGTGGGCGAGGGCATCGATGCCAGCCTGTACGATGCCGCGGGCGTCGAGCACGACCGTCGCGGCCGTCTTGCCGCCACCTCCACCGGCGTCGAGGGCGTCTGGGCTGCAGGCGATTGCCGTCGCGGTCCGGCCACCGTGGTCGAGGCTATTGCCGACGCCGCCGAAGTCGCACGCGCCATCGCCGGCGTGGACTTTAACAAGTACGCCGACTGCAACGAGAAGGCCGGCCGCGAGGACACCTGCTACGAGCGCAAGGGGTCGCTGTGCCGCGACAAGCGCAACTGCACCAAGACCCGCTGCCTGGGCTGCGGCTCGGTGTGCGAGGTCTGCTGCGACGTGTGCCCCAACCGCGCCAACGTTGCCATTAAGGTGCCGGGCCTGGCCAAGCATCAGGTCGTTCACGTCGACGGCATGTGCAACGAGTGCGGCAACTGCGCCGTGTTCTGCCCCTACCAGGAGGGTCGTCCCTACAAGGACAAGCTCACCCTGTTCTGGAGCGAGGAGGACATGGAGAACTCCGAGAACGAGGGCTTTCTGGCCGTGGATGAGGATCACTTTAAGGTCCGCGTCGCCGGCACGGTCCGCACCGTCTCGGTCGATGCCGTCAACACCGGTCTTCCCGAGGCCGTCCGCCTGACCATCAGGGCCGTGCGCGACAACTATTCGTACCTTCTTAAGAAATAGGCGAGTCTCTTATGGCCAAATCCATTCAACATAACGTGGCCTACGTTGCCTGCGGAAGCGGTTGCGCCTCCGCAGGCGGCGACGCCCGCTGCAGCGAAGGCTGCATTGGCTGTGGCGCCTGCGTCACGGCCTGTCCCCACGGCGCCATTGCGCTGGTCGATGGCGTCGCCCGCGTGGACTGCTCCAAATGCACCGGCTGTGGCCTGTGCGGCATGGCGTGCCCGCAGCGCGTGATTGCCTTTGTTCCCGGCTACCAGAACATCCTGGTGCGCTGCAACAACACCGATAAGGGCGCCATTGCCCGCAAGATCTGCGACACGAGCTGCATCGGTTGCGGCATGTGCGCAAAAAGGTGCCCCGCCGGCGCTATCCGCATCGAGGACAACTGCGCCCATATCGATGGCGCGGATTGCTTGTCGTGCGGCATGTGCGCCGTCGTCTGCCCGCATGGCGCCATCCACGACCGCACCGGCATCGCCGCCGGCGTGTAGAAGGGAATCGCCATGGCACAGGAATTCACTTTTACCGTTAACGGCATCGAGCGCACGACGACGCAGAACAAGCCGCTTCTGCGCTACCTGCGCGACGACCTGCATATTCACTCTGCCAAGGACGGCTGCTCCGAGGGCGCCTGCGGCACCTGCACCATCCATGTGGACGGTGCGGCCGTCAAGGCCTGCGTACTGACCACCGCTCTTGCCGCCGGCCGCAACATCGTGACCGTCGAGGGCCTGCCCCAGGACGTGCGCGAAGCCTTTGTGTACGCCTTTGGCGCCGTGGGCGCCGTGCAGTGCGGCTTTTGCATCCCCGGCATGGTCATGGCGGGCGCGGCGCTGATCGCCGAGGACCCCGAGCCCACCGAGGAGCAGATCAAGTACGCCATTCGCGGCAATGTCTGCCGTTGCACCGGCTACAAAAAGATTATCGAGGGCATCTCGCTGGCCGCTGCGGTGCTCCGCGGCGAAAAGCAGATCGACGAGGACTTGGAGCGCGGCGACGACTACGGTGTGGGCAAGCGCGCCTTCCGTATCGACGTGCGTAAGAAGGTGCTCGGCGAGGGCAAATATCCCGACGACATCGACGAGCTCGATCAGCCGGGCCTGACCTACGCCAGCGCCGTGCGCTCCAAGTATCCGCGCGCCCGCGTACTCTCCATCGATACCTCCAAGGCCGAGGCCCTGCCCGGTGTGGTGGGCATCCTGCGCGCCGAGGACGTGCCGGTCAACCAGGTCGGCCACCTTATCCAGGACTGGGACGTCATGATCGCCCAGGGCGATATCACCCGCTGCGTGGGTGACGCCATCGTGCTGGTGGTTGCCGAGGACGAGGCGACGCTCGAGAAGGCCAAGAAGCTCGTAAAGATCGATTACGAGCCGCTGGAGCCCGTGCGCAACATCGCCGAGGCCAAGGCCGCCGACGCCCCGCGCCTGCATGACAGTTTCTTTGCCTTTGGCAACACGGTGGAGCTCAAGGACAACGTGTGCCAGAGCCGCCATGTGACGCGTGGCGACGCTGCCAAGGCGCTGGCAGAGAGCGCGTTCACCGTGACGCAGCGCTTTACCACGCCCTTTACCGAGCATGCCTTCTTGGAGCCCGAGTGCGCCGTCGCCTTCCCGTACAAGAACGGCGTCAAGGTGCAGTCGACCGACCAGGGCGCCTACGACACGCGCAAAGAGTGTGCCCACATGTTTGGCTGGGATAGCGAGCCCGAGCGTGTGGTCGTCGAGACCATGCTCGTGGGTGGCGGCTTTGGCGGCAAGGAGGACGTGTCCATCCAGCACCTGGCCGCGCTCGCCGCATATAAGTTCCAGCGTCCTGTGAAGTGCAAGCTCACGCGTGCCGAGTCGCTTGCTTTCCATCCCAAGCGTCATGCCATGGACGGTACCTTTACGCTGGGTTGCGATGCCGAGGGCAACTTTACCGGTCTGGATTGCGAGATCAACTTTGATACCGGCGCCTACGCATCGCTGTGCGGCCCGGTGCTCGAGCGCGCCTGTACGCACGCCGTCGGCCCCTACAAGTACCAGAACACCGACATTCGCGGCTTTGGCTACTACACCAACAACCCGCCCGCCGGCGCGTACCGCGGCTTTGGCGTTTGCCAGTCCGAGTTTGCGCTCGAGAGCCTAATTGACTTGCTGGCAGAGAAGGTCGGCCTGGATCCGTGGGAGATTCGTTACCGAAACGCCATCGAGCCGGGAGAGGTTTTGCCCAACGGTCAGATCGCCGACTGCTCCACGGCGCTTAAGGAGACGCTGCTCGAGGTCAAGGATGCCTACTACGCGCATCCCGGGCATGCCGGTATCGCCTGCGCCATGAAGAACGCCGGCGTGGGCGTGGGCCTGCCCGATGCCGGCCGCTGTAAGATTCGCGTCGAGGATGGCCGCGCCGTGGTCTACGCCGCCACGTCCGACATCGGTCAGGGCTGCAACACCGTCTTTTTGCAAGACGTTGCCGAGGCATGCGGCCTGCCGCTGAGCTGCATTGCCAATGGCGAGTGCTCCACCGAGAATGCTCCCGACTCCGGCACCACGTCTGGCTCACGTCAGACGGTCGTGACCGGCGAGGCCGTGCGCGGCGCCGCTTTCCTGCTGCGCGACGCCATGGTTGGCATCGAGGCCGGCAAGCCTGCGCCCGCCGCTCCCGTGAGTGCGCATGGCGACGGCGTCAAGATCGAGTACGACGACGGCCGCGCCTATCAGCTGCACGCGCAGGAGCTCGTCGCCGGCCAGGGCATGCATCCTCAGGATCCCGCGGCCGCCATCAAGGCGCTCGAGGGATGCGAGTTTGGCTACGTGTATCTGGAGCCGACCGACAAACTGGGCGCCGACGTTCCCAACCCCAAGAGTCACATCTGCTACGGCTTTGCCACGCACGTGGTCATTCTGGATGATGACGGCCGCGTGAGCGAGGTCTATGCCGCGCACGATTCCGGCAAGGTGGTCAACCCCATCTCCATTCAGGGTCAGATCGAAGGCGGCGTGCTCATGGGTATGGGCTATGCGCTTACCGAGGATTGGCCGCTCAAGGACTGCGTACCCCAGGCAAGGTACGGCACGCTCGGGCTGTTCCGTGCGCCCGAGATTCCGGATATCCACGCTATCTACGTGGAGAAGGACGAGCTGTTGCCTGTGGCATACGGCGGCAAGGGCATCGGTGAGATCGCCACGATCCCCACGGCGCCCGCCGTGCAGAACGCCTACCGCGCGTTTGACGGCAAACTGCGCCCAGATCTGCCCATGGTGGATACGCCTTATAGCCGCGCCCGTCACCGCGGCTAGGGTAGAGCGTGGACGGCCATGCTGATGAGCCGTCCGCGCTCAACACCAACTGCATATGCTGCGCCTTTGGCCCCAGCTCCATCGCGAGTCGGGGCCTTTTGTTTGGAGCGCCTCCGCATACGGAAACTGCGTCCCGGAATCATGCCTCAGAATGGGATGCAACTTCCGGATCGGCCTCAGGCGGAAACTGTGTCCCGGAATATGGCTCCAGCGTGGGATGCATTTTCCGGTTGAAGCCTCAAGCGGAAACGGCGTCCCGGAATTCGGTCTCGGAACGGGTCGTGCTTTCCGCCAGGCCCGCCATCCGGAAAGTGCATCCCGTTTTGAGCGTCCAGGCTAGGACGCGCTTTCCGTTGGCGTGGTCGTTGGGAAAACGCGGCCCAGATAGGGGGATGCGATCTGACGATGCGTGGCCTAGCAGCTCCTACAGGTCCACCTCGTTGAGCCATGTCGGCAGCGCGGTCTGCCGGATGCCTGCCGTCTGCAGCTTTTTGGCGAGCATTCCTGTCGAGCGGACCTCGTTCATGGTAAAGCGCAGCAGAGGGTGGCCGTAGAGCGATAGGTGCGCTTTGCGCTGTCGTTCGGCAACGAGCGCCTCGGCGGTGGTGCGTCCGGCCAGCATGGTCTGGTCGGTATATTTGATGAGCCCGTCGAGCTCGCCCAGCGTGAGTTCCCGCGCCTGGCGCTCCCAGGCAAAGTCCGTTCGTATGGGCTTGGCCGAATCGAAGGGGTCCGTCAACTCGTATTGAAGCCAGTCGGGCGCAAAGCCCGTCTCGATCATGACGGCTCGGGCGACCGATTCCCCGCCGCTCTCGGCGCGGGCGTCGGCATATCGAAGCGTTGTGAGGGCGGTGCGAATCGCGCGACCATTGCGGGCAGTCGCTCGTTGCTCAACGGCCTCCATCAGCTGTTCCGGCGCAAGGCCGAGCTTTGAGATCGCCGAATCGGCAATGGGCATGCCGTCGGCAAAACCAGTTTGCAGCAGGCAATCTGTGGCCGTTTGGATGGGCGGCGTTACCGATATGCCGGCTCTGCGTATTGCTCCGGCCGGCTCAATTTGGTGTCGCTGAATATGTGCGCCCGGACGAGCCGACGGCTTTGTCGAGCTGCAAACATGCACGACGTTCAGGTGTCGCCACGAGACCTCGAGCCCCAGCAGGCAAGCTGCCGAAAACGAGCAGAACGTCCAATCGGGGTGGATGATCGCAAGGGCGCGAATAATCTCGCAATGACGCTGCGCCCGGTTGAGCTCATCCCAGCGCATTTTGCGCGCGAACAAACCCGGCATGGGGGAGACGACCGCGCTGCCGATGCGCCGAAGGAGCGCTTTTCGGATCGCCGCGCTCGGGGGAATCAGACAGCGCCCCTCTTGTTCGGCTTGAGTGAGCAGTTGGTCGATGAGCTGGTCATTACAATGGGTCATGAGCTACCGCCTCCTTTTGGGTGGCAAAAACGTATCAGCTGGAACTTGCCGCTCAGCTGACCAAAAGCTGACCAAAATCTAACCATGCAGATAGATGGCCTGGTTTTGACGTCATTTTTTGAAGTTGAATCGGTGGGCGGTAATCGGCACCCGTGAACGGTAGCTAGATATGAAGCCTTGGTAAGTTTAGGGACGTTTACTTTTCCGAAAAAGAGCAATCTATCTGCTGTTTTGTGTTTCTTGATCGCATATTTGAAGGCATGTGATAAAGGCGGCAGATCGTCGCCTTGTACCTGAGGAAACCGTGACCCGGAATTGCCGCTCGGAACGGGACGCGCTTTCCGGATGACATGCTTGGCGGAAACTACGGCCCAGTTTTTGGCTCCAGAACGGGATGCATTTTCCGGAACGGTCCACGTGCGGTGGTGTACCGCCCCTTTCGTGTGCGCCGCTTGTCGAATTACGTTATAGCTAGCTATATTATAGGAAGGTATAATATAGCTAGCTATAACGTAAAGGAAGGATGGTCTATGTTTGTCGGAAGAACAGCGGAAATGTCCGAGCTCAATCGACTGTATGGCACGGACTCCTTTGAGATGCCTGTGATTTACGGCCGCCGTCGTGTGGGTAAAACGCGCCTTATCACAGAGTTCATCCAAGGCAAGAAGGCTATTTACTTTCAAGCTCGTCGTACCAATGCGGAGGCAAACCTGCACGGCTTTAGCCAGGCGATACTTGCAGGCTCGGTTGGTGCTGCAGGCGTGTCGTTTCGTAGTTTTGACGAGGCGTTCGATGCATTGGTCACCATGGCTCGAACGGAGCGTTTGATTGTCGTGATTGACGAGTATCCCTATCTCGCCCAATCGAATCCCGAGATCAGCTCGTTGCTGCAAGACAAGATCGACCACTTATACAAAGAGACCAGGCTAATGCTGATCCTATGCGGCTCGTCTCTTTCGTTTATGGAGGAACAGGTGTTGGGCTACGAGAGCCCACTATACGGTAGGCGTACGGCCCAGTTTAAGATCATGCCGCTCGATTTTACGACGACCCTCGGGTTGTGGCAGAGCATGGGTCGCGAAGACGCTGCAGTTTGCTATGGCATGACAGGTGGCATTCCTGCATATATCGAGAAAGTCGATCCTGCCGCACCGCTCAAGGATAACATCAAACGTCTTTTTCTTACTCCTACGGGCTATCTCTTTGAGGAGCCGAGTAACCTGCTATTGCAGGAGTGCCGCAATCCCGAGCAATATGATGCGATCGTGCAAGCAATTGCCCAGGGGCGCTCGAAGATCTCGGAGATTGCGAGCTCTACGGGAATCCCTGCGAGCAACGTAAAGAGCTATGTGGATAAGCTGGCGTCGCTTGGGATTGTCGAGCGCGAGCTGCCCCTAAACGAGACGAGCAATAAGCGAGCCGTGTATCTGCTGAGCGATCAGATGTTTAGGTTCTGGTACAAGTTTGTTCCGCAGAACATCGGGCTGATTCAAAACGATATGGCCGAGATGGCGTATGAGCGCATTGAGCCGCACGTATCGGATTACATGGGTACGGTCTTTGAGCTTATATGCAGACAATACGTGTACGAACTCGCGCGGGCGGGCCAGCTTGATGTGGTTCCGGCAAGCGTTGGGCGCTGGTGGGGGACGGATAATCGCACGCATACGCAGGAAGAAATCGACTTGATTGTTGACGATGGCGAGGGCACTGCGCTGTTTGCGGAATGCAAATGGCGCAATGAACCGGTGGGCGAAGACGTGCTGCAAAAGCTCGTGCATCGAAGCGAGCTCTTTAGGCGGCAGCACAAAAGCTATGCGATCTTCTCGAAGCGAGGCTTTACGCAAGGATGTCAGGAAGCTGCGGCGAGCAGGGGAGATGCCAAGCTGATTTCGTTTGCCGAGATGTGCGAGCGGAGATAACCAAGCACGCTCTGATGTGATGCTCGGAATGGGTCGCGCTAAGGATGCCAAGCGTAAAACCTTCAATGAAAATGGCGTAAAAACTACATCTGTCATGGCGTAAAAACTACATTGAAAGTAGCGTAAAATCAGCATTGAGAATGGCGTAATTTCGCATATCGCGTGATAGAGAGGGACGGCCGTCTATGGATGCACCAAAGAGATTGACCCAAAAGGGATATAGGCCCCGGCTCATAGAGGAGCGCCTCGACACCCTTATGCGGGCGTTTGGCTGTGTGGAGATCAACGGCCCCAAATGGTGCGGCAAGACCTGGACGGCGCTCTCTCGCTCGGCGAGCGTCTCCAGGCTCGATGAGCCTGCGCAGCGTGCGGCGGCAGAGGTCGACCCAAGCCTGGCGCTCATCGGCGATGCGCCACACCTGGTCGATGAATGGCAGGAGGTGCCCGAGGTTTGGGATGCCGCCCGGCGTTTCGTGGACGCGAGCGGCAACGAACGGGGGACACTTTTGCTCACGGGCTCGACCGCGCTCAAAAGCGAGGAGCGCAGCCATGTTCGTCATTCCGGCACGGGTAGGATCGCCCGTCTGTCAATGCGCCCCATGGCCCTGTGTGAGTCGGGCGACGGCGAGCCGCTCGTGTCACTGGCAAGCCTCTTTAAGGGCGAGGATTTTGCCCCTCAGCGTCGCGAGAGCACGGTGGATGACGTCGCCCGCTGGTGCTGCAGGGGCGGTTGGCCTGCAAATCTTGGGCTTTCGGAAGATCTTGCGCGAGAGACGGCAAGCCAGTACGTGCACTCGGTGCTCGACGTCAACGTGCTGGACGAGGGCATGTCGCCCGAGCTTGCACACGGCCTTTTGCGAGCTCTTGCCATGAACGAGAGCCAGGCTGTCACGTACAAGACGCTCGTAAAGGACGCCTCGTACGGTGAGGCGGGCCCCGACGAGAGGACCATCGCTGCGTACTTGGACCTCTTCAACAGGCTCAAGCTGACCGAGGACCTGTGCGGATGGGAGCCGCCCATGCGCTCGAAGGCCCGCGTTCGCGTGCGCCCCAAGCGCTACTTCTGTGACCCGTCACTTGCGGCGGCGTTGCTGGGGGCTACCCCTGAGCGGCTGCTTGGCGATATGCAAACGCTGGGGATGCTCTTTGAGAATCTCGTCCTGCGCGACGTGCGCGTGTTCCTTTCCACCTACGGCGGTGTCGACAACAGTGTCCATTATTTCCGAGATGAGAAGGGCCTTGAGGTCGATCTGATCGTTGAGCACGACGGGCGCTGGGGAGCCATCGAGGTCAAGCTGAGTGATGCGAAAGCAGACGATGGAGCGAGAAATCTCAAGGCGCTGGAGAGGAAAGTGCTCTCCAATCCTGTCGCCCAGAATGCCGCGCCGGCGTTTTTGGCGGTCGTGGTTGGAAAGGGGAGCATTGCCTACACACGCGACGACGGCGTGGCGGTGATTCCCATGGCGGCACTTGGGGCGTAGTGGTTTTGCGGGCGTGCCGTGCTTCCTTTACCGAAAATCCATTTGGTAAACCAGATGCTCGCGGATAGAATAAAGTTGACGGCAGCCCAAGGGTGATAGCTGGGCAGCGCCGTTGCTTGGTCAAGAGGTCAGTGCCTTAATGGCAGCGACTTGTTATGCTTCGAATGCTGCTTGAGTGCCTCGGAAAGTTCGATAAGCGCCGTGAAGAGCGAGACCAAAGCAACCAAGAGTTCTACGAGCTCTGATGGGCCCGGGATGACCGCTGATTCAAGTCACCGGGCCTAAACTTTTTCACGCATTTGAATAGAGCGGGCGACTTTCTTGGGGCCGTCTGCATGGCGAGTGCCTGGCGTATGGCATTGCGCCCTGCTTTCATGTCCGCACGGGCGCCTATCCTTACGGCAATGTAGCCGCCTGTGTAGTAAGCGGCCAGCAACGGAGAAAGGCCCTAACCGTGTCAGCTGAAAAGACGCCGTGTATCTCGGCTATCGATACGACGAACTTTGCGCGCCAGATTGTGCTGGACTTTGAGTTTGCGCCGGTGCCAAAGCAGCGCCAGCGACGTGGGCTGCGTAATGAGATTATCGAGGTCGGCGCCGTCAAGCTCGATTACCACGGCAACGTTATGGGCGAGTTCTCGCAGTTTGTGCAGACGGAATTTACCGAAGGCGTTGCGTTTTCCGTCCGCGAGCTTACGGGGATATCGGCCGTGGACACTGCGATGGCCGATCCGCTCTACATGGTAATCAAAAGGCTCAGCGATTGGATCGGTCGCTACTCCGCACAGGTAGTTTGCTGGAGCGGGGCGGACCGTCGACAGCTTTTGACCGAGTGCCAGGCAAAGCACATCGATCTTTCCGCATTTCCTACGGATTGGGCCGACCTGCAGGCGTTTTACACCTCGATCATGGACGTGGGCAGCCACGGGTGCGTCTCTTTGAGTGACGCGGCGACGTGGTTTGGCATCGAGTTCGACGAGTCGACGGGTCACGCCCACAGCGCCCTTGCCGATGCGCGCGTGACCGCCAAGCTGCTCAAGCAGGTGATGGACGGGGACTACCGCGTGAGCCCGCGCGCCCAGGAAGTCCGCCAGCGGTGGGGGATGGGCGAGCGAGCTCAGACGCGCCTTTCTAGCAAGTGCCCCGAGCTGGGCGACCTGCTGCTGAAGCTGAAGGCGGCGGGAAGGTAGGCGGGTGCCCATTGGGCGTAAGCAGAAGGAATGGTTGCGGGAAGGATTCCAGAATCAGCATCAGAGGGCTGTGCTTGAGATGCTATTCAAGGACACGCTGACGCCCGCCGAGACCAGGCAGGTCAAGAGTATGGACACCGAGATGGCATCCATTGTCGAAGAACGGCTTGCTAACATGATTCGCTGGATGGGCAGGCATAGACCCGTGACGCTGCGCGCGTTATCGTTCACAATGAGGCGTACAGGCTGCCAGAGGTGAACAGTTCCGACGAGGTTCTGAGCAACTGCATCATCGAGATTATCGAGTAGTTCTACGAGAGGGATTTGGCGGCGTGGAGCAATCTAGTTTTACGCGTTTGCAGGAGGAAGCCGGTATGGCAGACGAACTTGTTTTTAGTGGCGGCGAGATAGTTTACACCATGCCTCAACTGCCCAAAGTTGCATCTGTGCCGCTGAACGGTAGCGCCGTGCTGGTTGGTTTTAAGGACGCTCCCGATGGGGAGGAGGTCCTCTTTGATTTTGACCCTCGGGCTGAAAAGGCTACGAAGCTCGACTATGAACTTGCAGCCGTTAGCGGGCTCCTCACGGGCGCGTTGAATATCCTGTGGCAGAAAGACTTCAACCTAGAGGGTGCCAAAGAGTGGGGCGACGAGAAGGTTGGCAAATTCGTTCTTACGATTGCCAAGTCTGCGGGTATGACAAAGGCGGATGCAACTCTAGAAGACGCTATTCGCTTTCTAGAGAAAGGGTTTCCTCTTGCCGCGGACAAGCTGACTGCCGAGTTTGGCGGCGGGCTCCAACATCATCTGCGGGATTTCTCGCACCACCCGAGCTTGGTTGGCCTTGCGTGTTCGATCCTCTCGCAATTCACGTGCAAAGGCTATGGCACCGATACGGCCGGCCGGTTTGTCGCCTTTGACCTGCCTGCCGCCGCCTTCGATCCTGACCGCCCTCTTATAGGCAGGAACGTTCCAGAGAAGATCGCGTTTGGCACTCTGTTCTGGGCAATGCATCTCGTGAGCGACATGGCGGGGTCTAGTTCAAACCCCGGTAAGGGGACGGGTATTCCCGGCGTTGTGCTGTCCCTGCTAAAGGAGCTCTCCTCCCTGCCTGTTTTTCAAGACATGCGGATTGCCTATAAGGGCAAGGATATTCGCATTCAGCAATGGATCTCAAAGCTGTTTAACGGAACGGCGTTCAAAACCGAGGACGGCAAGCCCATTCGCTTCGACCTTCGGACGGAAGTCGGTCTTTTCGATCAAGCTTTAAGCCAGGTGCCAGCAGTCGTGGCCAACGAGGTTATCGTTCGTTGTCTCTACATGCTTTCAAGGCTCAAGGCCGAGCTAGAACGTTGCGAAGTGAGTGATGTCTCCGGCTTGCGCAAGCTCAAGGCTTCGCATTTCATGCCCTACAACAGCAGGGCCCTCACTCGCATGGTCACGGTTTCGAGTACTTCGTTCGTTCTGGCGAATCTGGCGACGGCGGCGGTCAGGGCGGGTATCGAATGCGAGGGGAACAAGGTCGTGTTCGCCCAGAAGTTCTTCTTGCGAATAAACTACGTTGGAGTTGGACGCCTTGCGTTTGCACTCCATGCCGACTGGGGCTATATGGCGGAGGAAATGTCCGAGGCTTGGACTGAGCGCGCCAGGCGCCGCCAGGATATCTTCGATGGATTCCACTTTTATAGCCTAGATAGAGAGACGACGAGGATTGCCTTCTCGCTGAAGCTTGCCGCCATCAACTACGACTGCGGGAACGAGAAGAACGAAGTGCGCAAAGGGCAAAAGAGGAGCTGGGCCCGCGCGTGGCAGGATTCGGTCACGGATGGCCTAGGCATTGATGCAGGCGGCTATTTTTTGAGCGAGGAAGATGCGTACGGAGCCCTTGAGGCTATTTCGCGGCAGCGAGGCGGCAAGGTGCGCGCTTTGCTGATCGCTCAGGAGCTGGTTGAGTTTCGCCCCTATTTCCAGATAGGAGATGAAGAGAAGAAGGAATACAAAGGTTTGAAGGGGAGCGGGGCTTGGGTTAAAGATGAATTTCCCAGGAGACAAGACGCGGTTGATTTGGACGCCGTGCGTTCCCTAGAGAAGCAATGCGGGGCGCATATCCGTGAGCTCTCAGGTACATTGCCAAAGGTCTTGGTAGGCGGCGCCATTGCCGTGGCGGCGGCCCTGGGCACAGGAGGAGTGGCCGCGGCATTGGCTCCGGATATTGCTGTCGGTATCTTTGGAGGCTCGTTTGTCGGCCTTCACGGGGCTGCGCTCGTCAATGCGAGTCTTGCTGCTGCTGGCGGCGGCGCCTTGGCCGCCGGCGGCATGGGCATGGCCGGTGGCACCGCTTTAATTGCTGGCGGCGGCGCTGCGTTTGGCCTTTTGGGTTCTAGCGGCGTTGCCCTGGCGGCGTCGATGGGGGAGGACTATGCGCAGTTCGTGCTCGTTGAATGCTCAAGGCTTCTCGCATTTCTTGATGTGGCAACTGACCGCTGCCCGCATGAGGGAGCCATTTTGGTGCAGAAGGCGGCCGAGGCCGTGCAGCGCAGCATCGCTGGTGTTGAGGAGGATGTCGAGAAGGAGAATGGAAAGGGGGACCGCAGGAATGGCAGGTTGCTTAAGCAGTTGAAGAAGGGTCTTGGGTATTTGACTTCGACCCTTAAGCAGATCGAGAAGATGCAGAAGCGCCTTGGTGCCGCCGGTGAGAGCGAGCCGCTCAACAGCTTGCCAGCATCGGGTGGCGAATAGGTCGGGGCGATTCGGCTGCAATTCCGTGTCATCATCGCCACCGCTTAAGATGGTACCGTGTTTGCCCATCTTTTTGCGAGGCGCGATGAGCATGTCGGCGACTTGCTCGATGTCTGATTTGCCCTTCGATCAGTTCTTGTCGAGCTCCTTTGGGCGGGAGGGGCAGCGATCTAGATATCCGCTCTTGGCATATGAGACAAGAAACCCGTAAGTCTGTGGCAATGTCAAAAGGCATACACAAGTGTCAGTCTTTTGACATCGTATGATTTTGGGGAGTGGCGCGCAGCGATCGCGCGCCACCCTGACGGCGTAAGCGTTTGCTTGCGTTGTAAAATCTAACGATATGAGCATCCCGGTTGCTTCTGTGCTTCGATGCTCTCGTCTTTGGCACCCTCCGCTCAGTGGGGGACTGACTGCAAACGGCGTAAACAAGAAAGAGGAGACAACCGCAAATGAAAGCAACCGAGGCAAATCTACTAGACCTTATGGGCGTGGCGAAGATGCAGTTTGTCATTCCCGTGTACCAGCGAGTTTACTCGTGGAGCGTAAAAGAGTGCGAGGTGCTTTGGGATGACGTCATGCGCGCTGGCCGTGATGGCGTATCGCACTTCGTGGGGTCGATGCTCTATATCCCCGAGTCCGAGAGCTCTGCCACGAGTATTTCGCGCGTGCTCCTGATTGACGGGCAGCAGCGCATGACGACGTTTTCGTTGATGATCGCTGCTTTGGCTGACTATCTGGAGGGTAATCCCGATAAGGCCGACTTCCTTGGCGATCTCAAGATCTCGGCGCTGCGGAAGAACTACCTCTTTAACGATGACGACTACAACGGTCTAGCGCGCTACAAATTGGTGCTCTCGCAGGACGATAAAGAGACGCTGTTCTCCATCGTGTCTAGGTCACCCGTGCCGGATGAAAAATCGGATCGGATTGTCGAGAACCATGCGTTCTTCCGCGAGAAGATGCGTGGTAAATCATTTGACCCGGCAAGGCTTTGGGCGGGGCTAAACCGTGTGCAGGTCATCGACACTAAGCTCACCGCTGGCGTCGATAATGCCCAGCTCATATTTGAGTCCATGAACTCCAAGGGCAAGCCGCTCACGCCTATCGACCTCATTCGTAACTACGTTCTTATGTCGCTTCCCAACGACGAGCAGACCAAGCTCTACGAGGGTTACTGGCATCCGCTCGAGCGCTTGTTCGGAAAAGGCGGCGAAGAAGAGTTCAATGCATTTATCTGGTACTGGCTGTGGCTTAAAGTTCCCAATAGGATGCCGAAGGAGAACGAGGCCTACTACGAGTTTAAGCGCTATTTCGCCGACGACTACGATGGTGACACCGAGGGTCTGCTTAAGGAGCTGCGCGGGTATGCACATAGATACGCCAGTCTGTTCCTTGGTAAGGAGAAGGACGACGGACTGCGCCGAGTGTTCGGCAGAATCGTAAGCCTCGACGTGAAGCAGATAAGGCCCCTCTTAATGTTGCTTTATTCGGTTTACGAGGGGAATGGACTAGACCGCAATGCGTTTTTACGTATCTGCGAGACTATCGAGTCGTTTCTGTTCAGGCGAGCGGTTTGCGGCAGACTTACCACGGGCCTAAATAATTTCTTTGCCGGCATGTATCGCAATCTCGAGCAGCAGGACGATATCGAGGAGTACGTTACGGCGATGCTCCTTATCCACAGCAGCGGTATGACCGCATACTTTCCGACAGACGAGCATTTTGTCGAGGAGTTTAAGGCGCGTGACTGCTACAACCGCTTCTCTAAAAAGCGCTATTACCTGGAACGCATGGAGAACTGGCACCACCCGAAGGAGTCCATCTCAGCCGACGATTACCAGATCGAGCACATCATGCCCCAGACGATTGATGATGAGCACGGCTGGAAGGAATCGCTTGGTGAGAACTGGGAAGACGTCCACGACAGGCTGTGCAACAACTTGGGAAATCTTACGCTGACGGGCTACAACCAGGAGTACTCAAACCGGTCGTTCTCGGACAAGCTCAATCTGCCTGACGTCGGATTTAAGTGCAGCCCGCTCTACCTAAACAAATCGATTGTCTCGCATGAAAAATGGGGTGAGGAAGAGATTGGGCAGCGCGCGGACGAGCTGGCGAAAGAAGCGTGCGAGATATGGAAGTATCCCGACCTTCCGGCAGACGTCGTCGACAAGTACCGTCCTTCTCGTGGGGAGCCTGACGAGGCTCCTGTCTGGACTCTGCATGAGAACCACCCCACCTTTGCCGAAGGTGGGCTCAACCAGAAGCTTTTCGATGAGGTGCGCGAGTCCGTTCTGAGTGGTAACCCTTCGTGGGAGTCCTACATAGCCAAGTACTATGTAGGCTTCAGGTCGGGCAAGCGAAAACTGCATGCCGTGTTAGAAGGTAGGACCAGCAACGGTGGCTGGATTGCCGTCGGCCTGGCAAAGAGCGTGGATGACCTAATTGATCCAGAGGACATGTGCCAGGACAAACGTACGCAGGGTGGATTTGGCCCAGGCCTACCGACCTATGTTGCCCTTCGTAATGCCGATGACATTCCCGCGGTGCTCGATCTTATAAAGCAGTGCTAGGTTAAGGGCCGGGAATCTAATTCCCGGCCCTTGCCATCTCGGAATTGCCGATGGCTTATCTGCCCACCTACACCCCCGCAATCCCGCGCGCCGCGCTCAGCAGCTCGTACTCCCTCTGGCTCCACTGGTGCAGCTCGGCCGCGTGCACGGCGTCGCGACACAGGTCCAGGAACACCTCGGCGCCCTCGCAGAAGCACTCGCGGGCAAAGGCGCCGGATCCGTCCGCAACGCACGCACCGTCGGCAAAAAGCTTCCAGCTGGACGGCTCGCGCGAGCCGTCTCCGAGCAGCTTGATCTGCAGAACATGTGGGCCGCCAGCGGCACATGGCCCTTCTTCCAACGCCTGCACCGTAAAGCGCATCTGGAGGGACAGAGTATAAAATCCGGAAAAGTGTCGAAATAGGCACCTTAAAACTTCGGAAAAGTGTAGCTGGATGACAAAACAGCACTTAGAAGCCGGTGCTGGATGCGGGATCCTGCGGCCGCCTTCAGCCCTCGCTACTCGTCGTCCCCGTCGTTGGGGTCGCCCTTGAGGGTGTTGATGTCCAGGTACTGGTTATCGTCCTCTTTTTGCTGGGTCTCCGACTCCGCTTGGGTGGGGCCGCGGAACAGCTGGAATCCCTCAAACGCAATGACACCGAGCAGGGCAATGATAATGGCGATAAAGGCAACCTTGACTGCCTGCGGAAATTCCGAGAAACGCAGCGCCTTTTCCTCGGCGTAATAATCGGCGAAGCGCTCTTCGCCCGTGCTTTTGGTATACGCCGGCGCGGACGCGGCCTCCGGGTCATATTCCGGTGCGGGCGTGGCAGCGTACGGATCGTTGAGATAATCGCTCGATGCGGTGCCATAATCCTCGGTCTCGATGCGACCGTTGCCAGCATAGCCATCGGAATAATCGGAATATGCCGCACCGCCCTCATAGTCCGCGGCGCTCGTGTTGGCGGCAAAAAGCGGGTTAACTGGAACATCGAGCGCCGGCATGCCGGTAGAGGTCTCATCCAGATCGGCTGCAGCCCAGGAATCGTGGGTAACCTGATGGGCAACGGGCTCATCGAGCCTTGTGACCGGAGGCTTGCGCGCCGCAGGAACGGGCAACTGCTGGGCGTTATACATAACGGTGCTGTCGGCCGATTTGCTCTGCGTCGCTGCAGCGAGAAATGCCGCCGTCTCGGACGGGTCGCTTGCGGGGCGGGGAGCGGGCGTGGGCGCCGAAGTGGGTGCGGGCGACTGCGCAGGAGTCGGCGCAGATGCGGGCTTAGGCGCAAGTGCGGGATTGGGGTTTGACGGGCGAGCCCCGCCGCCCATGAGTTCGTCGGCGGTCCACGGGCGATCATCCATCACATCGTCAAGGCTCAGCGAAAACAGGTCGTCTTCACCCTCATCGAACATGCGGTGCACATGTCCACCAATTGCCGGAATCAATCCGCGACCGGTGCATGATGCCTTGCTCAACGCCATTCTGTCCCATCCTTTCGAAATACTAATGACATCGATTATATGGAACTTCCCAAGCGGCTCGGTCTTGGATTCGTGCTTTCCAGAACTCGCGCCCAAAAGGGGAGGGGCAATCCAGGCGAGTGCCTACTTGTCGCCGGCCGCCGCCTTGGCCTCATTGAGGTAGCTATAGAAGCTGTACTTGGAGATGCCAAAGAACTCGCAGGCGCGCTCGCTCGACTTGGAAATGAGGAAGGCACCGCGACGGTCGAGATAGCCAATGGCACGAATGCGCTCGTCTTTGGTCATGAGTGCCGCGGGCTTGCCCACAAACTGCTCGCACTCGTGCAGCAGGTCCTCGAGCAGGTCGCCGATGTTCTTGGTAATGGGCTCGGGCTCGGTATAGCCCGTGCCGCCGGTGCCGGTAAAGGCGTCGAGCGAACGCTCAAAAGCCTTCATAAGCGTAATGTCAAAGTTGATGCCCAAAATGCCGACGGGCTTGCCCTCGTCGTTGCGGATAAAGATGGTCGAGGACTTGAGCAGCTTGCCATCGGTGGTTTTGGTGAGGTATGGCTCGCGGTCGTGCACGTCGGTGGTGCCCTCGTGCATGGACTCAAACACAATATGGCTGGGGCCGTCACCCAGTTTGCGTCCGCTGACGTGGCCGTTTTCGATCACTACGATGGAGTGGTCCACGTCCTCGGTCTCCAGATCGTGGACGACGACTTCGCAGTTGGGGCCAAATTGGAGCGCCAGACCGTGTGCGAGGCGCTTGTAAAACTCAATCTGTGCGGGGGTCATGGGTACCTTCCTAAAAATTAGTTTGGGCTCACTGTGCCATAAACCACACATGACCGCAAACAAATCCATCAACAAGGCAATTCATGACCGTTCGGCGGCGAAAAAGTACCGATTACGGCAACAAACAATTCGTTAGATATACCAATCAAAAAGTGTGATAGAACATTACTAACAAACTTTTTGTTTGGCATCCACATAAAAGTTCAGTCGTGTGAATGGGATCGGGCTGAAACGCGTATGCGGGGGCCGGCAAGAGAGGACTTAAGGAGTTCACCGTATGGCCGATAAGATCCAGTGGGCGGGCAACACGATGCCCAAGAGCGATGACAAGCACTTGGGAATCATGAGCCTCGACCACGTGAAGAAGGCCCGTGCCTTCCACCAGTCGTTCCCTCAATATACCGTCACTCCGCTTGCCCGTCTGGACGGTCAGGCTGCGCGCCTGGGCCTGTCCAACCTGTGCGTTAAGGACGAGAGCTATCGCTTTGGCCTCAACGCCTTTAAGGTCCTGGGCGGCTCGTTTGCCATGGCCAACTATATTGCCGATGAGACCGGCAAGGACGTTGCCGACTGCACCTTCGATTACCTGACCTCCGATCAGCTTGCCAAGGACTTTGGCCAGGCTACCTTCTTTACCGCCACCGATGGCAACCATGGCCGCGGCGTGGCATGGGCTGCCAACAAGCTGGGCCAGAAGGCCGTCGTGCACATGCCCAAGGGTTCCACCAAGCCCCGCTTCGATAACATCGCCGCCGAGGGCGCCACGGTGACCATCGAAGAGGTCAACTACGACGAGTGCGTGCGCATGGCCGCCGCCGAGGCCGACGCCTGCGAGCGCGGCGTCATCGTTCAGGACACCGCCTGGGAGGGCTACGAGAAGATCCCGTCCTGGATCATGGAGGGTTACGGCACCATGGCTTCCGAGGCTGCCGAGCAGCTGCGCGAGATGGCCATCAACCGCCCGACGCACGTGTTTGTCCAGGCTGGCGTGGGTTCGCTCGCCGGCGCCGTGGTGGGCTACTTCACCAACCTGTATCCCGATAACCCGCCCACCTTCGTCGTGGTTGAGTGCGCGCCTGCCGCCTGCCTGTACAAGGGCGCTGCCGCCGGCGACGGCGACCCGCGCATCGTGGACGGCGACATGCCCTCCATCATGGCCGGCCTGTGCTGCGGCGAGCCCAACATCTTGGGCTGGGATATCCTGCGCAACCACACCACCGCCTTCGTGTCCTGCCCCGACTGGGTCACCGCTCGCGGCATGCGCACCCTGGGCGCTCCCGAGAAGGGCGACCCGCGCGTCATCTCCGGCGAGTCCGGCGCTGTGACCACCGGCCTTGTCGAGACCCTCATGCTCGATCCCGAGTACGCCGAGCTCAAGGAGCTCATCGGCCTGGACAAGACGAGCTCCGTGCTCTGTTTCTCCACCGAGGGCGACACGGATCCCGACCAGTATCGCCGCATTGTTTGGGAAGGCGAATACCCCACTTGCTAATACTGGGCGGAATAAATAGGTATCGCTCCGCCACCTCACAGGTAGATTCCTTCGTTTGAAAGGTTATGAACAATGGCTAAAGAACTCGATTTCGACGCTATCAAGGCTGCTGCTGAGTCCCATCGTGCTGATATGACTCGCTTCCTGCGCGCTATGATCTCCCATCCCTCTGAGTCCTGCGAGGAGGGTGAGGTTGTTGCCTGCATCAAGGCCGAGATGGAGAGCCTTGGCTATGACGAGGTCAAGGTCGACGGCCTGGGCAACGTCATGGGCTTTATGGGCGAGGGCGACAAGATCATCGCCATCGACTCCCACATCGACACCGTCGGCATCGGCAACATCGAGAACTGGGATGCCGATCCCTATGAGGGCTACGAGACCGATGAGATCATCTACGGCCGCGGCGGCTCCGACCAGGAGGGCGGCATGGCTTCTGCTACCTACGCTGCCAAGATGATGAAGGACATGGGCCTCATCCCCGAGGGCTACAAGATCATGGTCGTCGGCACCGTCCAGGAAGAGGACTGCGACGGCATGTGCTGGCAGTACATCTACAACAAGGACGGCATTAAGCCCGAGTTCGTCATTTCCACCGAGCCCACCGACGGCGGCATCTACCGCGGTCACCGCGGCCGCATGGAGATCCGCGTCGACGTTCACGGCACCTCCTGCCACGGCTCCGCTCCCGACCGCGGCGACAACGCCATCTACAAGATGGCTGACATCATCGCCGACGTCCGCGCCCTCAACAACAACGGCTGCGACGAGTCGACCGACATCAAGGGTCTCGTCAAGATGCTCGACCCCAAGTACAATCCCGAGCACTTCGAGGATGCCCGCTTCCTGGGCCGCGGCACCTGCACCGTCAGCCAGATCTTCTACACCAGCCCCAGCCGTTGCGCCGTGGCCGACTCCTGCGCCATCTCCATCGACCGTCGCATGACCGCCGGTGAAACCTGGGAGTCCTGCCTGGACGAGATCCGCAACCTGCCGGCTGCCAAGAAGTACGGCGACGACGTGAAGGTCTCCATGTACATGTACGACCGTCCGTCCTGGACCGGCGAGGTCTACGAGACCGAGGCTTACTTCCCCACGTGGATCAACAAGGAGACCGCTCCGCACGTCAAGGCTCTCGTCGACGCCCACAAGGCCATGTTTGGTGACGAGCGCATCGGCTGCGAGCCCAGCATGGACAAGCGCACCGGTCGCCCGCTGTGCGACAAGTGGACCTTCTCCACGAACTGTGTCTCCATCCAGGGCCGCTACGGCATCCCCTGCGTGGGCTTTGGCCCGGGTGCCGAGTCTCAGGCTCACGCTCCCAACGAGGTCACCTACAAGGACGACCTGGTCACCGCTGCCGCCATGTACGTGGCTGCCCTGAACCTCTACGATCCGAGCCAGGCCGATGGCGACGCCACCGTGTTCCGCGCCGGTCTGACCAACAACAAGATCGATTAGTCCCATTCCTCGATTTTGTTGAGCCGGGGGCCGCTCGTGTCCCCGGCACCCCCTGTTGACTTGGGGCCCGCGGTCGTTATCTCCCATGCTTCCTCAACGGTGGCGGGTCCTCGTCATGGTGCTCTGCATGTTCTAGCCACACGCGCATGCCGGAGCACATCTACTCATTGCGATCGTTTCATCTTTAGAAAGGATATTTACATGGACGCTAAGTTTACCGAGCTCGTCGAGCAGCTGAACGACCTCGATTTTAAGGGTATGTACGGCAGCGATTTCCTGCACACTTGGGACAAGACCACCGATGAGCTCAAGGCTCTCTACATCGTCGCCGACGCCCTGCGCGAGCTGCGTGAGAACAACGTTTCGTCCAAGATCTTCGACTCGGGCCTGGCCGTCTCCCTGTTCCGCGACAACTCCACCCGTACGCGCTTCTCCTTCTCTAAGGCCGCCAACCTGCTCGGCCTTGAGCTGCAGGACCTGGACGAGAAGAAGTCCCAGATCGCTCACGGCGAGACCGTCCGCGAGACCGCTACCATGATTTCCTTCATGGCCGACGTCATCGGCATCCGCGATGACATGTACATCGGCAAGGGAGACGCCTACATGGCCGAGGTCTCCGAGTCTGTGCAGCAGGCTTACGAGGACGGCGTTCTGGATCACCGTCCCACGCTCATCTCCCTGCAGTCCGACTCCGATCACCCCACGCAGTCCTCTGCCGACATGCTCTACCTCATCAACGAGTTTGGCGGCCTTGAGAACCTCAAGGGCAAGAAGGTTGCCGTCACCTGGGCCTATTCGCCCTCTTACGGCAAGCCGCTGTCCTGCCCGCAGTCGCTGATCAGCCTGCTGCCCCGCTTTGGCATGGACGTCACACTTGCTCACCCCGAGGGCTACGACCTCATGCCCGAGGTCGTCGAGCGCGCTAAGGGCTATGCCGCCGAGTCCGGCACCACCTTTAAGCAGGTCAACACCATGGCCGAGGCCTTCGAGGGCGCCGACATCGTGATCCCCAAGAGCTGGGCTCCGTTTGCCGCCATGGAGAAGCGTACCAACCTGTACGCCGAGGGCGACGACGCCGGCATCGCAGCGCTCGAGAAGGAGCTGCTCGCCCAGAACGCCACCCATCAGGACTGGTGCTCTACGACCGAGCTCATGGAGAATACCGCCAACGGCCAGGACACCATCTTTATGCACCCGCTGCCCGCCGACATCTCCGGTGTCTCCTGCGAGCACGGCGAGGTTAACGCCGACGTCTTCGACATGCACCGCGTGGGCATGTACAAGGAGGCCAGCTACAAGCCGTACGCCATCGCAGCCATGATGTTCCTGCAGAAGGTTGCCGATCCCGCCGCTACCCTCAAGGCCCTCGACGAGCGCAACACCGCCCGTTGGTTCCAGGCCTAAAGCCGGGTTGAGGTAAGCCATGTAAAGCTGTCTCTTATACACATCTCCGAG
>CABSNF010000035.1 GCA_902478995.1 uncultured Collinsella sp. | reverse complement strand
CACCGCCCGTTGGTTCCAGGCCTAAAGCCGGGTTGAGGTAAGCCATGTAAAGGGGGCGCTCTGCCAACCGGCGGGGTGCCCCTTTTTTGCATCGCGGGCGTGCGGGATAAGCGCTTTCGATGTGGATGCCCGCGGCGCGAGTTATGGGTACGATGGTTTCAGGGGAGGTATCACCATGAAACTTGGATGCGTCATTATGGCATCGGGCGAGGGCAAGCGGTTTGGCTCTAACAAGATGCTTGCCGATATCTATGGCGAGCCGCTGATTGCCCGGACCATCGATTCGGTTCCCCGGGGCTTTGACGTCGTGGTTTCGACGCGTTGGCCCGAGGTCGCCCAGATTTGCGAGGACAAGCATTGCCCGTGCGTGCTGCACGATGGCGGGCTGCGCAGCGAAAGCGTCCGTGCGGGCCTTTCATGGGGAGTCGAACGCAACTGGAAAGGTTGCCTCTTTTTGCCGGGCGACCAGCCGCTCGTGAGTTCGGATTCTTTTGAGGCTATGGTTCGTGCATTTGACGAGCGTGGCCGCAAACATCCGGTGCGTCTTGCGTGCAACGGTGAGCCTTCGAGCCCGGTGCTCTTTCCGGCGGAACTGTTCGATGCACTTATGTGTCTTGAGGGCAAGGACGGCGGGGGCTCGATTCTCAAAGGTCGCGTCGACGTTGCGCTGGTCGAGGCGCGTGCCTACGAGCTGTGGGACGTCGATACCGTCAAAGGACAGCGACGCATAACGGAGCATATTGCCGCCTGCTCGTATTTTGATCGCGTGGCCAACTGTATGAATCAATAAGGAGCAACATGATCATCATCAAAAATGGCGCGCTCGTGACGCCACAGGGGCTTCGCCGCGCCGATCTTGCCATGGATGGCGATAAGATCGTGCGGATCGCCGCGGCGATTGAGCCGGGCGAGGGCGATACCGTCGAGGACGCCGCGGGCTGCTGGGTATTCCCTGGCTTTATCGACGGCCACACGCACATGCAGTGCTGGACCGGCATGGATTGGACGGCCGATAGCTTTGAGACCGGCACGCGCGCGGCTGCCTGCGGCGGCACGACGACCATTGTGGACTACGCGACGGCCGATCGCGGCGTGACCATGCCCGATGCCCTTGCCGAGTGGCATCGCCGTGCCGACGGAACCTGCATGGCCAACTACGCCTTTCATATGGCACTCGCCGAGTGGAATGAGCGCAACCGCGCCGATCTTTCGGCTATGCGCGAGGCGGGCGTATCGTCGTTTAAGACCTACTTTGCCTACGATCATTTGCGCCTGGACGATGCCGAGACGCTCGAGGTGCTCGAGGAGCTCAAGCGTATTGGCGGCATACTGTGCGTGCATTGCGAGAACGGTACGCTGGTGAATGAGCTGCAGAAGCGCGTGTACGAGCAGGGGATTCATGGGCCCGAGGGGCATGCGCTCAGCCGTCCGGACGTGTGCGAGGGTGAGGCCGTGAGCCGCCTGCTGTATCTGGCGCACTTGGCCGGGGACGCTCCGGTCAACGTTGTGCACCTTTCGACCAAGCTGGGGCTCGAGGCCATCCGTGCTGCCAAAGCGCGCGGGCAGAAGAATATCTATGTCGAGACCTGCCCCCAGTATCTGATGCTCGACGACACCTGCTATCTGGAGCAGGGCGAGGACGGCTTTGCGGGTGCCAAGTATGTGATGAGCCCGCCGCTGCGCCATGCGGGTGACCGTGCGGCACTGCGCGAGGCGCTTGTGGCCGGCGAGATCGATACCATCGCCACCGACCACTGCAGCTTTAATCTGCACGGGCAAAAGGACCGCGGGCGCGACGACTTCCGCGCGATTCCCAACGGCGGGCCCGGTGTGGAGCATCGTCCCGTCGCGATTGCCACGAGCTTTGAGGGCCAGCTGGGACCCGAGGATCTGTGCCACTTGATGAGCGAGAACCCGGCGCGCGTCTTTGGCATGTATCCGCGCAAGGGCTGTCTGGCCGAGGGCGCCGATGCCGACGTGTGCGTGTGGGATCCCAAGGCGCGCTGGACGATCAGCGCCGCGACGCAGCATCAGGCCGTGGACTACACGCCGCTCGAGGGCTTTGAAGCGCATGGTCGCGCCAAGGCCGTATACGTCAACGGCGTGCTGGCGGCGCGCAACGGCGAGCCCACCGGAGCCCAGCCCGGTCGCTACGTGCCCCGCTAGCAGGAAGGCCGCCAGGGTAGCTAATTTGGGACGGGGCTCTTTTAGCTACCCTTGCCTGCCTGATGATTTTTCTCTCAACATGGGGTAGCTAAAAGAGCCCCGTCCCAAATTAGCTACCCTTTGAGGCTGGTGGTGATGATGGAACGGTCGAGGGCTGCCTCGAAGCGATCTGCCATCGTTGGGTCGGCAAGCGTGTCGACTTGGTTGAGCATGATGCGGGCATTGTTGAGGTTCAGCATTCGCAGCTCGGCATTGAGCACCATGGCGACGCGCTCTGGGGTGGCAGCGTCGGTGGGCTCGCAGCCGCAGCGCTCGCAGAAGAGCTCGGGGCGGTGGACAACCTCGGCGACGGGCTTGCCCAGCCCCGAAGCGCCGACGACCCAGACAACGTTTGCTGTGCCGGAGGGAATTACCGGCTCCCAGGCGGCATGCGCCTTGAGCGGGAGTCGCTTGCTGCCATCTGCCTCGGCCAATACATAGTCAAAGCGCTGCGCCAGCTCGTTGAGCGGCTCAACGGGGGCGGAGAGCTTGCCTGTCTCCGGGCCCAAAACACCCGCCTGGCAGATACTTCCGCGGTTCATGCCCGCGCATGCCTCGCAGGTGCAGCCGGGAACATGCAGGGCCCCCGGCTTCCAAGGCGCGGCGTCCAGGCGACGATTCGACCCGTCCCATGGTACGCCGGCGACGGGAAACATGTGCGTGGTGGTACAGAGAAGCACCCTGCCGCCGGCGCGCATGAGCTCGAGACCCAACGCACGCAGCAATGTCGACTTGCCGCCACTGCCGATAATTGCGGTAATGCCCGGCTCGATCTTGAGCGCGGAGGCAAGGTTTCCGCTCGTCGTTTCCATCTGTTCACCGCCGTATAATACTGTGATAATAAATAATCATCAGAGTAGCGGTCGAACCGCTTTTGCTCTGCTCAAACCGTAGCACAGGGAGGTGCCCCGGGAATGCTCGTTTATGTTCGCGGCGCCGGCGATATCGCCACGGGCGTCGCCGCTCGCTTGGTGCGCGCCGGCGTGTCGGTCGTTATGGCCGATATCGCGGTTCCCACGTGCATCCGCCGCACGATCAGTTTTTGCGAGGCCATTCGTCTGGGCGAGGTCGAGGTCGAGGGTATTCGCGCTCGCTTGGCACAGACGCCGGCAGAGGCACTTGCGATTACCGAGGCCGGAGACGTCGCCGTTGTGGTGGACCCCCAGGCCAAGATGCTCGGCGAGCTGAAACCCGCTGCCGTGGTCGACGCGATTCTGGCCAAGCGCAACCTGGGTACCACGCGCGACATGGCGCCTGCCGTTATTGCCGTGGGACCGGGCTTCACCGCGCCGGTTGACTGCGACGCCGTGGTCGAAACCATGCGCGGGCATTTTCTGGGCCGTGTCATTACCCAAGGTTCGCCCCAGCCCAACACGGGCGTGCCGGGTATTATCGCTGGCTATGGCAAAGAGCGTGTTATCCACAGCCCCGCCGCCGGCGTGTTTCGGTCCGACCGCGCAATCGGCGACATCGTGCGCGCCGGAGACGTGATTGGCTACGCGGGCGATACGCCCATGTACACGCAGATCGATGGCTGCCTTCGCGGGCTTTTGGCGAACGGCGTGCAGGTGACTGAGGGCTTTAAATGCGCCGATGTCGACCCGCGCGGCGATGCCAACTATATCAACTACATTTCGGACAAGGCGACGTCGGTCGGCGGCGGCGTGCTCGAGGCACTCGCTATGCTCACCGATATCTTTAGAGGATAGAAGGCGGTAATGGAAAAGCTCGATGTGGTGAATGCGGCGCTTGCCGCCCTGCGTGCTGGCGAGACGTGCGAGCTGGTGGTCGTGGCCGGCACGGCGGGGTCGTCACCGCGCGGTGTGGGCGCATGGATGGCCGTCTTTGCCGATGGCAGCCAGGCGGGCACTATCGGCGGCGGCAAGATTGAGCTCTTTGCGCTGGATGAGGCGCGCGAGCTCCTGAGCGCGGGACAGTCGCGTCTGGTCCGCTACACCATGGGCGGCGAGAACTCCGATACCGGCATGATCTGCGGCGGAGCCATCTGCCTGTGCTATCTGCATCTGGATGCGACCCAGGCACCGTTGTTCCAGGAAATTGCCGACGTCTTGGTCTATCGGCGCATCGGCGACTTCGTCATCGACTTTGAGCCGTTTATCGCGAGCGCGCTCGAGGGCGATGTGGCCGAGTACCATGGCGAGGCATCGCGCCATACCATTGCCGGCTGCCCCGGGCTTTCGCTGGTGGAGGAGGGGAGTAAGGTCACCTACACCAACGCGGCCTCTGAGATTCCCACGGCGCACATCGAGACGCTCTGCCCTGAGGGCCTGACCTACATTTTTGGCTGCGGCCACGTGGGCGCCGCGACGGCGCGGGTGCTCACGGCGGCGGGCTTTGCCGTCGTGGCGTGCGACGACCGTCCCGGCACGTTGACGCCCGAATGGGTGCCCAGTGTCTACGACCGTCGTCTGGTCGACTACAAGAACCTGAGCAAGCAGTGCCCCATCGGCCCGCGCGACCTGGTGGTCGTCGCCACGGCGGGTCACAAGTCCGATATCGACGTGGTGATTCAGGCCATGCGTGCCAAGCCTGCCTACCTGGGCTGTCTGGGTTCGCGCCGCAAGACGGCCTTTGTGCGCGCCCGCCTGGAGCAGGAAGGCTTTACGCAGGACCAGATCGACGAGCTGCACCTTCCGATCGGCGTTGCCATCGAGGCCGAGGACCCCGAGGAGATCGCCATCTCCATCGCCGCCGAGATGATCCACCTGCGCCGCACCAAACTCGTCCCCCGCAAGCGCTAATCGCATCCCCACCAATAAGTTGCGGTGAAATACGGACTGTTTAAGCCTGTTAGGCCGCCAAACAGTCCCTATTTCACCGCAACTGCTTGTTGGGACCCATTTGTGCGGGGGAGTTGTGGAGTTGTGCAGGCAGACGAGGTTTTTCTGGAAATACGCACCCAATGCGCGTATAGTACCGATTGTTTTGTCGGCTCCTGCTGTGTCGAGTCCAAACCGCAAAATGCCATGAGCGGCGCGGATGCAGCCAGGAGGCACGAGGACAACCCATCGTGGCCACGCCCCGTGCTTAAAACCCCAAGAAGGAGTGAACAATGGCAGAAGAGAAGTATGTGCCGCGTCTGAAGACCAAGTACAACAACGAGGTCAAGCAGCAGCTTCAGGACAAGTTCCAGTACGAGAACGTCATGATGATCCCCAAGTTTGAGAAGATCGTCGTGAACATGGGTGTCGGCGAGGCCGCTACCGATTCCAAGGCCATCGACGGTGCCGTGCGCGACCTGCGCGCCATCACCGGCCAGCAGCCGATGATCACCCGTGCCCGCAAGTCTATCGCTACCTTCCGCCTGCGCGCTGGTATGCCGATCGGCTGCAAGGTTACCCTGCGTGGCGACCGTATGTGGGAGTTCTTCGATCGTCTGACCTCCGTCGCGATCCCCCGTATCCGCGACTTCCGCGGCATCTCCGCCAAGAGCTTCGACGGCCGTGGTAACTTCTCCATGGGCGTCACCGAGCAGCTCATCTTCCCCGAGATCGACTTCGACTCCGTCGATCACCAGCGTGGTATGGACATCACTTTCGTGACCACCGCCAACACCGATGAGGAGGCCAAGGCCCTTCTGGACGCCTTCGGTTTCCCGTTCAAGAAATAGGTTCACCTGCCCTATAAGCGCCGTTCCCACAAGGGGGCGGCGCTTGGGGCGAACAATACTCTATGTGAGGAGGATATAAGTGGCTAAGACATCGATGATCGTCAAGTGCAATCGCAAGCAGAAGTTCTCTACTCGTGAGTACACGCGCTGCCAGCGCTGCGGCCGTCCGCACTCTGTGTACCGCAAGTTCGGCCTGTGCCGTGTCTGCTTCCGCGAGCTTGCACTCAAGGGCGAGCTTCCCGGCGTTAAGAAGGCCAGCTGGTAAGTCACTACCAGCGTTTCAAGCATCAGTTTGGAACAGGGAAAACGCGCTAAAAAGGCTTTGCCGTTAAGGGCGGCGAAGAACCAAGAGCACGTGTTCATCAAGAACGAAGGAGAATCTGTATGAACCTTACAGACCCGATCGCAGATATGCTTACGCGCATCCGTAACGCTAACTCTGTGAACAAGGCCACGGTCTCCATGCCGAGCAGCAAGAAGCTCGTCGAGATCGCTCGTGTTCTGCACGAGGAGGGCTACATCGAGGGCTACGATGTCGAGGACACCGTTCCCCAGAAGACTCTGCACATCACGCTTAAGTATGGTCCCAAGAAGGCTAAGGTCATCAACGGCATCCGCCGCATTTCCAAGCCGGGCCTGCGTAAGTACACCGGCGTTGCCGACATGCCCCGCGTCCGCGGTGGCCTTGGTACCGCCATTATTTCCACCAGCCATGGCGTCATGACCGACCGCGATGCTCGCAAGCACAACGTCGGCGGCGAGATCATCGCTTACGTCTGGTAATTCGCTCGGTAGGTAGAAGGAAAGGAGATCACCGTGTCTCGTATCGGTAATAAGCCTGTCCAGATTCCCGCCGGAGTCGAAGTGGCAGTCAACGGCAACAACGTTGTCGTCAAGGGCCCCAAGGGCCAGCTCGAGCTCGATGTCTTTGAGAAGCTCGCTATCAACGTCGAGGACAACGTCCTCACCGTTTCCCGTCCCGACGACGAGCGTGAGACCCGTGCCCGCCACGGCCTCACCCGCGCTCTCATCCACAACATGGTTGTTGGCGTTTCCGAGGGCTTCGAGAAGAAGCTCGAGCTCGCCGGCGTCGGTTACCGCGTGCAGCAGAAGGGCAAGAACCTCGAGTTCTCCCTGGGCTTCTCGCACCCCGTGATCGTCGAGGCTCCCGAGGGCATCACCTTCGAGGTTCCCGACAACACCCACGTGAACGTCAAGGGTATCAACAAGCAGCAGGTCGGTCAGATCGCCGCTGAGATCCGCGGCCATCGTCCTCCCGAGCCTTACAAGGGCAAGGGTATCCACTACGTTGGCGAGCACATCCGCCGCAAGCTGGGTAAGGCCGCCAAGTAGTCGTAACCGACTCACTCGCATAAGACCAGCACCCCGTCAGGTGCTGGCAAGATCAACCTTTTTAGGAGTTTACGTATGAACAAGCATAAGGCGAAGCTGGAAGGCCTCAAGCGTCGTCAGCGTCGTGTTCGCGGCAAGGTCTCGGGTACCTCCGAGCGTCCGCGTCTTCGCGTGACCCGTACTAACGCCAACATCTATGCCCAGATCATCGACGACAGCAAGGGCTCCAGCCTGACGCTCGTCTCTGCCTCGACCCTCGAGGCCGAGTTCAAGGGCACCCACACCTCGAACAAGGAGGCTGCGGAGAAGGTCGGTCAGCTCGTTGGCAAGCGCGCCATCGAGGCCGGCATCACCAAGGTCGCCTTCGATCGCGGTGGCCGTATCTACCATGGCCGCGTCAAGGCCCTCGCCGACGGCGCTCGTGCCGCCGGTCTCGAGTTCTAGGAGGTATGTAGCACATGGCTCGTAATCAGAAGCAGCAGCGCGAGGCCTCCGAGTTCGAGGAGCGCGTCGTTTACATCAACCGCGTGTCGAAGACCGTCAAGGGTGGTCGTCGCATGAGCCTCGTCGCTCTCGTCGTCGTTGGCGACGGCAAGGGCAACGTCGGCGTTGGCATGGGCAAGTCCGCTGAGGTGCCCATGGCCATCTCCAAGGCATCTCTCGATGCCAAGAAGAACATGTTCCACGTGCCGGTGACCGAGCAGGGCACCATCCCGCACGAGGTTCTCGGCCACTTTGGTGCCGGCCGCATCATCATCAAGCCCGCTGTCGAGGGTACCGGCGTTATCGCCGGCGGCGCTGTGCGTCCCCTCTTTGAGCTTGCTGGCATCAAGAACGTCCTGTCCAAGTCCCTCGGTACCGACAACGGCCTCAACATCATCAAGGCTGCCGTCGAGGGCCTCAAGGAGCTCTCCAGCCCTGAGGACGTCGCGGCTCGCCGTGGCCTGACGGTCTCCGAGATGTTCGTCGGTAAGGAGAACTAAGCATGGCTGACACCATCAAGATCAAGCAGGTCCGCAGCACCAACGGTTGCAAGCAGGACCAGGTCCGTACTGTCCGTGCCCTCGGTCTCCACAGGATCCGCGAGGTTCGCGAGATTGCTGACAACGAGTCCGTCCGCGGCATGATCTTCAAGGTCAAGCACCTTGTCGAGATTGTAGAGGAGTAGCAAATGCAGCTTCACGATCTTACTCCCGCGCCCGGTTCCACCAAGAACCGCAAGCGCGTCGGCCGTGGCAATTCTTCGGGTCACGGCACCACTTCTGGCCGCGGTCAGAAGGGCCAGGGTTCCCGCTCTGGCGGCACCAAGGGTGCCGGCTTCGAGGGTGGCCAGACTCCGCTGGCTATGCGCCTGCCCAAGCTTCCGGGCTTCCGTAACCCCCGTCGTATCGAGTACACCGCTGTTAACGTTGAGCGTCTCGAGCGTAAGTTCGAGGACGGCGCTGTGATCGACGGTGCCGCTCTTAAGGCCGCTCGCATCACCAAGAGCGAGTTCGAGCCCGTCAAGGTGCTCGGCAATGGTGAGCTCACCAAGAAGTTCACGGTCAAGGTCGACAAGGTCAGCGCTTCTGCGCAGGCCAAGATCGAGGCCGCCGGCGGAAAGGTCGAGCTGCCGTGCTAAATGGTCTTAAGAATGCTTTCCGCATCAAAGAATTGCGCGAAAAGATTCTTTTTACCATAGCTATGCTCGTCGTGTACCGCATTGGTGCGCACGTTCCTGTGCCCGGCATTCCCTTCCAGGGGATGCTGGGCCTTTTCTCGACCGATAACAATTCGGTCGCCGCAGGTGCTATGGCCCTCCTGAATCTTTTCTCTGGCGGCGCGTTGAGCTATGTGTCGGTGTTTTCGCTGGGCATCATGCCTTACATCACCAGCTCGATCATCCTCCAGATGCTCCAGGCCGTCGTGCCTTCCCTGCATGAGCTTGCCCGCGAGGGCGAGGTCGGTCAGACCAAGATTACGCAGTATTCGCGTTACCTCACCCTGGCTCTGGCAATCCTCAACTCCGTGGGTTACCTCTTCCTCTTTAAGAGCTTCGGCATCAGCTTCAATGGCGCCGGCGCTCCCGAGATCATCTTCGACCTCATGATCGTCGGTACGCTCACCGCGGGCGCCATGCTGATCATGTGGATTGGTGAGCTCATCACCCAGCGCGGTATCGGCAATGGCATGTCGCTGATCATCTTCGCGAACATCATGGCCGGTCTGCCGCAGGCTATCTTCTCCAGCACCGAGGGCAATGCCGGTGGCATCATCACCATGGTGATCATCTGCGCCATCATCCTGCTGGTTATCCCGCTGATTGTTTTCCTTGAGCGCGGCCAGCGCCGCATCCCGGTCTCCTACGCTAAGCGCGTCGTGGGCCGTCGCATGATGGGTGGCCAGACCACCTACCTGCCCATCAAGGTCAACACCGCGGGTGTCGTGCCGATCATCTTCGCTTCGGCGCTGCTGTACTTCCCGGCTCAGATTGCCGTGTTCTTCCCCGGCATCGGCTGGATTCAGGCAGTTGCCTCCGCGCTTTCGACCGGTTGGCTCAACTGGGTGCTTAACGTTGTCCTCATCGTGTTCTTCGCGTACTTCTACACCTCCATGGTGTTCAACCCCGATGACACGGCCGATAACCTTAAGAAGCAGGGCGGCTTTATTCCGGGCGTCCGTCCGGGTAGGGCTACCGCGGCCTACATCAAGAACGCGCTCAACAAGATCACGCTTCCCAGCGCTGTCTTTTTGGCGCTCATCGCCATCGTGCCTTCGATTATCTTCTCCTTCACTGGTAACCATCTGATCCAGGCATTTGGCGGCACGTCCATCCTCATCATGGTCGGCGTCGTGCTCGACACGGTCGATAAGCTCGAAGGCCAGATCAAGATGTATGATTATGATGGATTCTTTAAATAGGCTAGAGGAGGATTGCTCATGAACCTCGTATTGCTCGGAGCTCCGGGTGCCGGTAAGGGCACCGTCGCACAGGAGCTCGTCGCCGAGTTTGGCGTCGCCCATATTTCCACGGGCGACCTGCTGCGTGCTGCCGTCAAGGGTGGCACCGAGCTTGGTATTCAGGCTAAGAAGTACATGGACGCTGGCGAGCTCGTTCCCGACCAGCTCGTGATCGACCTTGTCAAGGAGCGCCTTGCCGCCGATGACGCCCAGCAGGGCTTCATCCTCGACGGCTTCCCGCGCAACACCGCCCAGGCTGTGACGCTCGATTCCGAGCTTTCCGCCATGGGTCGCGAGATCGACTGTGCCCTTCTGGTCGATGTGGCCCCCGAGGTCATTATCGATCGTCTGTCTTCGCGTCGCACCTGCCGCGCCTGCGGTTACACCGGCACCGCTGCCGATGCTACCTGCCCCAAGTGCGGTGGCGAGATGTATCAGCGCGACGACGACAAGCCCGAGACCATCAAGAACCGTCTCGACGTCTACGAGAAGTCCACGAGCCCGCTCGTCGACTACTATCGTGGCCAGGGTCTGCTCAAGTCGGTCAACGGTGACCAGGCTCGCGAGACCGTGTACGGGGATGTCAAAGAGGCTCTCGGTCTATGATCAAGATTAAGTCTGCAACGCAAATCGAGCAGATGAAGAAGGCAGGAGCGCTATCTAAGATGGCGCTCCGCCACGTTGGAGCCATGGTGCGTCCCGGCGTTTCCACCTTTGAGCTCGATCAGCTCGCGGAGCAGATTATCCGCATGCATGGCGGCACCCCGGCCTTTAAGGGCTACGGCGGGTTCCCGGGGACCATATGCGCATCGATCAACGATGCCGTGGTCCACGGTATTCCCAATCCCGACATGATCCTGCGCGATGGCGATATCATTTCCATCGATACGGGAGCCGTTGTCGACGGTTGGGTCGGCGATAACGCTTGGACGTTTTTCGTCGGTAACCCCACGCCCGAAGCCAAGGCTTTGTGCGAGGTCACGCGTGATTGCCTTAAGGCTGCCATCGAGCAGGCTGTTCCCGGTAACCATATCGGGGACGTCGGTTATGCCGTTCAGTCCCTCGCCGAGTCTCACGGTTACGGCGTGCTTCGTGATTATGTGGGCCATGGCATTGGCCGCGTGATGCACGAGGACCCCAACGTTCCTAACTATGGAAAGAAGGGGAGGGGCGTTCGCCTCCAAGCCGGCATGGTCATTGCCATCGAGCCGATGGTTACGATGGGTTCCAACCATGTGAGCACGGGCTCCGACGGTTGGATTGTTACGACCAACGACCATCTGCCCGCCGCGCACTACGAGAACACCGTCGCCATCACCAATGACGGCCCGGTGATTCTCACCACGGATGCCCAAGGTGCTTGGTGTTCGCTCCAAGGCGGAGAAATGTAACAAGTTCCACTTAGTTGTGGAGCCATTACGAAGTTATTACGATGCGTGCATACGTATTGTAGAATACTCAATCGCTGTCGTTTTCTAGAGAAAGATGATTGCTTGTGAAGAAGGAAGACGCAATTGAGCTCGAGGGTACGGTAAAGGAACCGTTGCCCAACGCCATGTTTAAGGTCGAGCTCGAGAACGGTCATTCGGTTCTGTGCAACATTTCTGGCAAGATCCGAATGAATTACATCCGTATTCTCCCCGGTGACAGGGTTGTCGTGGAGCTTTCCCCGTACGACCTGACCCGCGGCCGCATCACCTATCGCTACAAATAGCGGCACGCATACACGCACTCCATTTCCGGCTGCAGGCTTAGCTCAACCTACGGTCGGATTGTGTGTGAAGACCAGCCATAGTTTTAAACGCCTGCGGCTGGGCGAGTAGATAGTAGGGAAGTAGTTTGAGCGCTACCGAAAGGAAGAACGATGAAGGTACGTCCTTCGGTCAAGAAGATGTGCGATAAGTGCAAAATCATTAGGCGCCATGGCAAGGTCCTCGTCATTTGCGAGAACCCCCGTCATAAGCAGCGTCAGGGTTAAGAGAGGAGACTACGTTGGCCCGTATTAATGGTGTCGACCTCCCGCGTGAGAAGCGCGTTGAGATCGGTCTGACCTACATTTACGGCATCGGCCGCACCACTGCGACGAAGATTTGCGTCGAGTGCAACGTTAACGTGGATACGCGCGTTAAGGACCTCACCGAGGATGAGGTTAATGCCATCCGCGATTATATCGACAAGAACCAGATCATGGTTGAGGGCGACCTCCGCCGTGAGCGCAACCAGAACGTCAAGCGCCTTATGGACATCGGCTGCAACCGCGGCCTTCGTCACCGCAAGGGCCTCCCGGTCCGCGGCCAGCGCACCCACACTAACGCTCGTACCCGCAAGGGCCCGAAGCGTCAGATCGGTGCTAAGAAGAAGAAATAAGGAGCGCTAGATAGATGGCTACTGCTAAGAAGAACGTTCGCGCTGCCCGTCTGAAGCGCGCGGACCGTAAGAACATTTCCGTGGGCCAGGCTCACATTCGTTCTACGTTCAACAACACGATCGTTTCGATCACCGATCCCCAGGGCAACGTCATTTCCTGGAAGTCGGCTGGCCAGGTGGGCTTCAAGGGCTCCCGTAAGTCCACGCCGTTCGCTGCCCAGATGGCTGCCGAGGCTGCTGCCAAGCAGGCCATGGAGCACGGTATGAAGAAGGTTTCCGTCTTCGTCAAGGGCCCCGGCTCCGGTCGTGAGACCGCCATCCGCTCCCTCCAGGCTGCTGGCCTCGAGGTCTCGAGCATCCAGGACAAGACCCCCATTCCGCACAACGGCTGCCGCCCCAAGAAGCGTCGCCGCGTGTAACTGAAAGGATCGTATCAATATGGCAATCGACAGGACTCCTGTTCTTAAGCGCTGCCGTCAGCTCGGGATCGATCCCGCTGAGCTCGGTTACAGCAGCAAGAAGGAATCTATCCGTCAGCCCAAGCGCCGTCGCAAGGAATCTGAGTACGGCATGCAGCTGCGCGAGAAGCAGAAGGTCAAGTTCATCTATGGCGTTCTGGAGAAGCAGTTCCACGGCTACTTCAACAAGGCCCGTAAGATGAACGGCGTCACCGGTGAGAACCTCATGATTATTCTTGAGTCTCGCCTCGACAACGTTGTCTTCCGTCTTGGCTTCGCCCGCACCCGCAAAGAGGCTCGTCAGTCCGTCCGTCACGGTCACTTCACCGTGAACGGCAAGCGCGTGGACATCCCGTCCTACCGCGTCAAGGCCGGCGACGTCGTCGCTGTCGGCGAGAAGTTCCGTGACCTCCTCCCCATCAAGGAGGCCCTGATTTCCTCCGAGCGCTTTGAGGTCCCTGGCTGGCTCGAGGTCGATATCGAGAAGCTGTCTGGTAACGTGCTCGCTCTGCCGACGCGTGAGCAGATCAGCGGTGATATCAACGAGCAGCTCATCGTCGAGCTCTACTCTAAGTAGTCCATCCGGGCTGCTGAGGCTGGAGGTAATACATGTCAGAATTCATTAGGCCTCAGGTTCAGGTCGAAGAGATCAACGAGACGTCTGCTCGTGTCTCCGTCGAGCCGCTCGAGCGTGGCTACGGCGATACGCTGGGTAACTCCCTTCGTCGCGTTCTTCTGTCCTCGCTCGAGGGTGCCGCCGTCGAGGCTATTCAGATCGATGGTGCGCAGCACGAGTTCATGACCATCCCTAACATGGTCGAGGATGTCACCGACATCGTCCTGAATGTCAAGGGTCTTGTCTTCAGGGCTCTCGGCACGACCGACGAGGCGACCGCCACCATTTCGGTTGACGGCCCCTGCGAGGTCACCGGTGCGGACTTCTTTATTCCGTCCGAGTTTGAGCTGGTCAACCCCGAGCAGCACATTGCTACGCTCACCGAGGGTGGCCATCTCACCATGAGCATGCGCATCGGCTATGGCCGCGGCTATGTTTCTGGCGAGGCCAACAAGCGCGACAACGATCCTATCGGTGTGATCCACGTCGACTCGCTGTACTCGCCGGTTTCCCGTTGCGCCAAGCTCGTTGAGGCTTGCCGTGTCGGTCAGCACACCGACTACGACCGCCTTGTCCTCGAGATCGAGACCAACGGCTCCATCGCCCCGCGCGACGCCGTGGTCCAGGCTGCCAATATCATCAACCAGCATATGGCCGCCTTTATGAACCTTGCCGAGACCCCCGAGGTCGAGGAGGAGGCCTCGATCTTCGCTCCCGAGGTCACCAACGACAACGCCGAGCTGGACAAGCAGATCGAGGATCTGGACCTTTCCGTCCGTTCCTACAACTGCCTTAAGCGCGCCAGCATTCACTCGGTCCGTCAGCTCGTTGAGTTCTCGGAGAACGATCTGCTCAACATCCGTAACTTCGGTGTTAAGTCGATCGAGGAAGTGAAGGACAAGCTTGAGTCCATGGGCCTGAGCCTGAAGGCTTAATGCTTCGCATATTTGAGGAGAAACTAGACCATGCGTCACAACGTTAAGAAGGGCCTGAAGCTCGGCACCGATGCGAGCCACACCAAGGCCATGAAGAAGAGCCTTGCTAAGGCCCTCTTCGAGAACGACCGCATCAAGACCACCGAGACCCGCGCTAAGGCGCTGCGTTCGGTCGTCGATCCGATCATCACCTGGGCCAAGAAGGGCGACCTGCACTCTCGTCGTCTGGCTATCGCCAAGCTCGGCGATAAGCAGCTCGTTGCCGAGATCTTCGACAAGGCTGCCCAGGGTATGTGGCAGGACCGCAACGGCGGTTACACCCGCATCATGAAGCTCGGTAACCGTAAGGGCGACAATGCTCCCATCGTTATCATGGAGCTCGTCACCGAGCCTTGCACGCCTAAGGCCAAGAAGGCTGCTCCGGCCCCCAAGAAGGCCGCTGCTCCCAAGAAGGTCGAGGCTGCCGAGGAGGCTCCTGCTGAGGAGACCGCTGAGTAGACAATCCGTCTGCATAGGCTATATTCGAGGGGTACGTTCGCGTACCCCTCTTTTTTTGTCGAAATGCCATTGCCTGTTTGTTGGGAGCGTCCATGACCGCGCCGTCTGATTTAAATTCGATTCCTGAGCTCGATGCCACGCTCGTTTTCCGCGTGGCCTACGATGGCTCGTCCTACAGCGGCTTTGCCGAGCAGCCCGGTCAGACGACGGTTGCGGGCGAGTTGCGCCGCGCTATCGAGACGCTCCTGCGCCGCCCGATCGACCTGACGTGTGCGGGGCGTACCGATGCCGGCGTGCATGCGGTGGCACAGTTCATCAGCGTGCCCGTAACGGACGCTGAGTTGGCTTTGACGCGCCGTAGGTGGCTGAGGGCTATGGATGCCCTCCTGCCCAAAGATATCGCCATAAACGAGGTCTACAGGGCCCGTAAAGGCTTTTCTGCACGCTTTGATGCGCGTTCCCGTACGTATACGTACCGTATTGCCGATCGCGACGCGCGCCCTGTGCTTTCGCGCGGTGCGGTGTGGTGGCATCGCTACCCATTGGATGTTGAGGCGATGTCTGCGGCCTGTCCCGCGCTGCTGGGCGAGCAGGACTTCAAGAGCTTTTGCAAGGTGGCGTCTGCTGTGGGCAAGCCCACGCACCGCTGCGTGATGCGTGCCGAGTTTGGCCATGAGGTTGCGTTTGGCGAGGACATCCTGACGTTTGCCATCGAGGGCAATGCGTTTCTGCATTCGATGGTCCGCACGATCGTGGGCACGCTTGTCGAGATTGGCATGCATCGCCGTGAACCCGAGTGGATGCGCGAGGTCATCGATGCTTGCGACCGTACAGCTGCGGGCCCCACGGCTCCTGCCTGCGGCCTTACGTTTATGGGCGTGGATTACGATCCCGCCGAGCTTGTCGTGCTCGACTAGGGGAGGGCTCGACGCGTCGTGCGTCGGCACCTGTCATCTGTGGGCTGCGCGTGTGCAACATCTGTTCTTGGCGTGCAATACAACCGGTGTCTCATTGCTTTTATTGCCGGGGTGTACCATGAACCACGGTTTGATTCATTGCTGTCGAGAGGACGGATAACTTGGTTCGACGTGGCTCGCATCCGCGACTTTCGGTGATCCTTGTGGTAGAAGGTTCGCCCAGCTATGCGATGCGTGCGCTCGAGAGTATCCAGAACCAAGACCTCTACGATTTGCAGATTGTCGTTGTCTGCCGCGATGCTGCGCCCGGTGTGCGCCATTCGCTTCAAGTTGCTGCCGACAGGGACATTCATATTGATTTGATTGACGTCGAGGACGCGAAGCGCGGTGCTTGTCTTCGTGCCGGTTTTGCTGCCTCGCGCGGCTCTCAAATCATCGCTATGAACGCCGATGAGTGGTTTGCTCCGCAGTCCCTTCCCAAGATGGTCGATATCGCGTGCGATACTGCGGCAGACATAGTGTTTCCCACGGTGTCGCTCGACCGCTATGATGCACATCGAGAGCGCCATTCGCGCGTCTTGGATGCTACTCATATTTCCATTGATAGCAAATCTTCGATGGTGACCGGGCTGCCCCAGTTGATTTTAGGCGGCCTTGTCGTTCAGACCTCTGGTGTGATGTACAGCCGCTCGCTGTTTGAGGCATGCCTTTTGTGCGACAAGGTGTTTCGCACAGTTGGGTTTATGACATGCGCGCTTTCGCAGGCACGATGCGTGTCCGGCTGCGGCGATGCTTGTTTCCACGCGGCGGCACCTAAGCTTACAGATGCCTTTGATCCCACCATGTATGCCAAGGTATCCGATGACACCCGAGCGCTCGACGAACTTGCGGGCTCACTCTCGGAAGCAGATAGCGGTGGTCGGCTCAAGCTAGCAAGCCAAAAGTTCTACTTTACCGGACTGGTCGCCTGCATCGAGAATTTGTGTCTGAGCCCGCATGGGGTGTCGTCAATCGAGCGTTCCGCCCGCATGCGTGATATGCTCGAGGCGCCTCGAACCCGTCAGATGGTCGCCGCGCTTAAGGATAACCATCGGGGGCTCGGTCTGTTGTTTGGGCCGATCGCCAGCGCCAAGCCTGCGCGCTGCGTGATGTGTACGCATCTGGCAGCTTTTCTTAACCGGACGGGCGCAAAAACCGCCTAAACGGCTCATTTCGTAACAAACTTGCATAGAATTGTTTCGAAATGCGTTCTTATACACAAAAGCCTTCAAATAGCGTTAAACTATTCAATCACTGATTGATTGTCTCCGCCATCTTTTGGAGAGAGGGTTTGTATGGCTAAAAAACGCAATGGGCGCCAGGATGCCATTAGAGATATTGTGCGCAATAAGGACGTCCGCACGCAGCGCGTGCTGGTCGATGAGCTCCGCGCCATGGGCTTTGATTGCACGCAGGCGACTGTCTCTCGCGATATTGCCGATATGGGGCTGCGTAAGCTCCCTGAGGGCATCTATGTTCTGGCAGAGGACCTGCACCTGCAGCGTATGGTTTCCGAGCTCGTAACGGGCGTTCTGCGCACCGATAATCTGGTTATGATTAAGGCTCAGCCTGGCACGGCTTCCGGCATCGCCGCCGCCGTTGATGCGGCAGAGCTGCCCGATGTGCTTGGCTCGCTTGCCGGCAACGATACGATTTTGGTTATTGCCCAGACGGCCGAGGACGGCGAGCGTCTCGAGGCGCTGATCAATAAGCTGAGCAATTCTCGCAAGTAGGCGTGCGGGTCGTGCGCTCGGCACCGTGCGCGCTGACATAGTGGCTTGTAAGGGGTATCGACGTTGGTCGGTGCCCCCTTTTTTGTCTGCCGGTATAAAGACCGCCCATCAGGTCGCTTTAAACTAAAAAGGCCCCCGAGCAGTTTAATAAGCTGCTCGGGGGCCTTGTTGCTAATGGCCGGATGATTTCTAGCCGACCGTATCGTCAGGCGTGGGCGAGGGGTCGGGAGTGGGCGTAGGCGTAGGCGTAGGCGTGCCGCCATCGCCGCCGGTCGAACCACCAGTGGAGCCGCCCGTCGAGCCACCGGTCGTACCGGTGCCGCCGGTGGTGTCGCCGCCCGTGGTCTCGGTGGTCGTGGTCGTCGTGGTAGTCGTTGTGGTGGTTTCCTCTTCGTCCTCGTTCTCGTCCTTGTCGTCGTTCTCCGTCTTCTTGGAGTTGTTGGTGCCGTAGAACTTCCAGGCGCTGTTGTTCTTGTAGGTGGGCGCCGTTCCGGTCGCAAACTCCTCGCGCTCGGTACCGGTCAGAACGGTGTTCATAAACCGCTTAAAGACAGGCAGGTTGGTGCTGTCGCCCAGCAGGTCCGTGCCGTATTTTTGGATGGGGATCTCGCCCGCGGAATAGCCGGTCCACAGGGCGCACGCCAGCTGCGGGGTATAGCCGCAGAACCACAGGTTGGTGGTGTTGTCGGTGGTGCCCGTCTTGCCGGCATAGGGCTGGTTGACGCTCAGGGCGCCAGCAGCACCCGTACCGCCGCCCTGGATGACGCCGGACAGAACATCGGTGACCGCGGCGGCCTCGCCCTCGGTAAGCACCTGTGAGGGATTGTCCGTGTGCTGGTACAGTACCGAACCGGTACGAGAGTCAATCTCGGTGATGGCGATCGGCTGGCGATAGTAGCCGCCGTTGGCAAACGTCGCGTAGGCGGCGGCCATCTCGAGCGGCGAGATCGAGCCGGTGCCGAGCGTCATGACGGGAACGTCCTCGATGTTGTCCTTAGCGGGATCGATGCCGAGCTTTTTGACGAGCGAGATGATCTTGCTGTTGCCGACGGCTTCCGCCACCTGGATGTAACCGGTGTTGGAGGAGTATGCCGTCGCCTGCTTAAGCGTGATGTTGCCATAGCTATGGTTGGCGTAGTTTTGAACCTCGGTCGTGGTGCCCTTGGCCTTGAGCGGCGAGTTGCAGTTGAGGGTGACGTTGGGGTTCATGCCGTTTTGGATGGCAGTTGCCAGCGTAAAGGCCTTGAAGGTGGAGCCGACGGGACGCTTGGCCGTGGCATGGTTTACGTGGTTCTCGTCGGCGTTGTAATCGTAGCCGCCCACCATGCACTTGATGTAGCCGGTCTTGGGGTCGACGACGACCATGCCCATGTCCAGGCCGTCGAGCGAGAGCGTGTCGAGCTGCTCGCGAACGGCATTCTCTGCCACCTGCTGCATCGTGGGGTCGATGGTGGTCTTGACGGTCAGGCCGCCCTTAAAGAGCACGTCGGTCGAGAACTCCTGCTCCAGCAGCTGCTTAACATAGGCGACAAAGTAGGGCTGCGAGTATACGTCAACGCCGCTGCCCGAGATTTCGGTCACGTTGAGGGTGATGGGCTCGGCCTGTGCGGCATCGTGCTCCTCCTGCGTAATGTGGCCCAGGCGCAGCATGTTGTCGAGGACCTTGTTGCGACGGGACAGCGCCAGGTCGGGGTTGACCGTGGGGTCGTACTGCGAGGGCGAGTTGGGAAGGCCGATCAACAGCGCGGCCTCGCTCAGGGTGAGGTCTGCGGCGCTCTTGGACAGGTAGGTCTCGGCGGCGGCCTCAATACCGTAGGCGCCGTGACCGTAATAGATGGTGTTGAGGTACATCATGAGGATCTCGTCTTTGGAGTACATGTCCTCCATCTTTACGGCGATGTAGGCCTCGCGCACCTTACGCTCGATGGTCGAGTCGAACTGCTCCTCCTGCAGGATGGTGTTGCGCACCAGCTGCTGGGTGATAGTCGAGGCGCCTTCGTGCCCGCCGCCGAGGGTTGCCACCGCAGCACGCGCGATACCCCACAGGTCGATACCGCCGTGCTCGTAGAAGCGCTCGTCCTCGACGTCAACGGTGCCCTGTAGCACGTAGGGGGAGACCTTGTCCTTGGTGATGGACTTGCGGTTTTGCGTGTAGAAGCTCGCGATCTTGTTGCCGTTGCAGTCGACGATCTCGGTGGGCTCGCTCACCAGATACGCGTTGGCGTCGGTGTAGTCGGGCAGATCGGACAGCCAGCGGTTGACGTTGCCGACCATGCCGATGCCAAATGCCACGCCCGCAATCAGCAAAAAGCCCAAAAACGAGAGCAGGATTATGGGCAGGGCATGCGTCTTTGAACGGCTGCGTCCCTGTCGTTGGCGAGGACCCATATATTGACCTCCAGGTATGTCGTGCCGGACGGCGGATGTGCCGTCGGGGCAGGATGGACATAAGTTATTACACGATAAACCAAACGGGGCGCGCGAGGCCTCGTATATGCTGGAAGACGGCATTTTTCAGAGTGAATGCATACCTTGGTAAGGAGTTTGCCGATGGCGATTCGGGCGATGGGGCCGAGCGGACAACACAAGACTGGATTGGATGCTGCCGGTGCGGCGCTGCCCGAGCTGCTGGCGCCGGCGGGCGGGCTCGACCAGATGTTTGTGGCCATCGCCGCGGGCGCCGATGCCATCTATGCGGGGTTGGGCGGCTTTAACGCCCGTGTGAGTGCGCACGGTTTTACCGACGACGAGTTTGCGCGCGGCTGCGCCGTGGCGCATGCCCATGGCGTGCGTGTGTACGTAACGCTCAACGTGTACGTGTTTGACGATGAGTTGTCCGACGCGGTGGCGTTGGGAGCTCATGCACTGGAGCTGGGCGCCGATGCTCTGATTGTCGCCGATGCCGGGCTGGCCTGCGCGCTGCGCGCGGCGATTCCCGGGGTCGAGATTCACCTGTCCACGCAGGCGGGCGTTCATAGCGAAGGCGCCGTGCGACTTGCCGCCGATGAGCTGGGGGTCGAGCGCGTGACGACGGCACGCGAGCTGACGGTCGACGAGATTGCGGCGCTATGTGCCACGGGCGTGCCCATCGAGGTATTCTGCCACGGTGCGATTTGCATCGGCTATTCGGGGGCGTGCGAGTTCTCGGCCCTGCGGCGTGGGCGCTCGGCGATGCGCGGCGACTGCACGCAGCCGTGCCGTCTGGCGTACGACCTGGTGGACGAGGCGGGGCAGAGCGTTGTCGCCGTCGAGGGAGATCGCCTGCTGTGCCCGCGCGACTATCTGGGTATTGCACATCTGCCCGAGCTTGTAGATGCCGGCGTGGCGTCGCTCAAGATCGAGGGGCGCATGAAGAACCCCGATTACGTATTCAACGTGGTGCGGGTGTGGCGCCGGGCACTCGATATGCTGTACGACGGCGCGTGGGACCCCGGTGCCGTGGAAGAGCTTGAGCGCGAGCTGGGAAGGTCGTTTAACCGTGGGTTTACCGATGCGTACCTGCGAGGGCGTTCGGGTGCCGAGCTGATGAGCTTTGAGCGTGCGATTAACCAGGGCGTGCGCGTGGGGCGCTTGGTCGCTGTGGGCCACGAAGAGGTGACCGTTGAGCTCGACGCCGCCGTGGCGGCGGGTGACACGCTCGAGATCCGGTTTTATCCGGGTGCCGACGCGCGTCCCGATGTGCCCAAGCGCTGGCCGCAGGTGCCCTGTCCGGTGGATGCCGCAGCGGGGAAGCGCGTCGTCGTGCATTGCAAGCGTAAGGTTGACACGGGCTGCGAGGTGTACCTGATTCGCAGCGCCGGCGTGTTGGATCAGACGGCGGCGGTGTTGGAGCGCATGCGGGCCGAGGCGGATGCGATTGCGCCCGTTGCGCGTGCCGTTGAGGTGCTGCCCTTTGAGGACGTTGCGGTGGATGGCGGTGCGTCCACGGAGTTGGTGGAGTGCGCGGTTCCCACTCGCATGGTTTTTGCTTGGCAGCTGATGGATGCCGACCCGCGCGGAGAACTTGATTTGTCCGACGCCGTTGTGGTGCTTGACGAGGTGTGCCGCACGGGTGACGCTGACTGGACCCGCTCACTGATACAGCGTGCCGGGCGCGTCGTCTGCCGCAACCTGGGACAGGTGGTGATCGCTCGCGAGCTGGGCGTGACGTTTGACGTGGCGGCGCCGGTGTTCTGCGCGAATCGGGCCACGCTTACCTGGCTGCGCGGACTCGGTGCGGGGCGGGTGTGCTTGCCGGCGGAGTTGCTCGGCAATGATGCGGAGCGTATTGCCGAACTGGCCGCTGAACCCGGCGTCTTGGGTCCGGTCGACGCCGACCGTCCCGAGCTTATGGTGTGCGAGCACTGCCTGCTGACCGCCGAGGGCGTCTGCGCCACCGATGCGACGGGACAGGTTCGTTGCCGCGACTGCTTGCGTCGTCGGCAGGTACGCTATCTGGTCTGTCTCTTATACACATCTCCGAGCTCACGCGACACTGAGCG
>CABSNF010000034.1 GCA_902478995.1 uncultured Collinsella sp. | reverse complement strand
TTCGTCGGCAGCGTCAGATGTGTATAAGAGACAGCCTCACATCAAGCTCCCCCGCCACCGTGAGCCCGCGCGTGATACGATGGCTCACGGTACATCAACCAGCACGATCGATCCGAAAGGAGCCTGCGTCATGGAGCGTCCCTGCGCATGGAAAAAGTACACGCCACAGCAAGTCGAGGAGCTCGAGGAGCTTTGCCGCGGCTATAAGCAGTTTTTGAGCGAAAACAAGACCGAGCGCCTGTGCGTCAAGACCGGCATCAAGATGGCCGAGGAGGCGGGATACGTCGACCTGGAGACCGTGATCGCCGAAGGCCGCGAGCTCAAGGCAGGCGACAAGGTGTACGCCGCCAATCACGGCAAGGACCTCATGCTCGTCAACCTGGGCACCGCCCCGCTCGAGCAGGGCTTTAACATCCTGGGCGCCCACGTGGACTCGCCGCGCCTGGACCTCAAGCAGAATCCCGCCTTCGAGGCCGGCGACATGGCCTACCTCGACACGCACTACTACGGCGGCGTCAAGAGCTACCACTGGGTGGCCTCCCCGCTCGCACTCGTGGGCGTCATCTGCAAAAAGGACGGCACCACCGTCGACATCAACATCGGCGACAAGGCAGACGACCCGGTCTTTACCATCTCCGACCTGCTGATCCACCTCTCGAGCGAGCAGATGTCCAAGCCCGCCAAGGACGCCGTCGATGCCGAGATCCTCGACGTAATCGTGGGCGGTCGCCCCGTCAAGTTCGATGAGGACGACAAGGACGCTCCCAAGGAGCCCGTCAAGCAGATGTTCCTGGACATCCTCAAGGAGCAGTACGGCGTCGAGGAGGAGGACTTCCTCTCCGCCGAGATCGAGGTCGTGCCCGCCGGCCCCGCCCGCGACATGGGCCTCGACCGCTCCATGATTTTGGGCTATGGCCACGACGACCGCGTCTGCGCCTACCCCTCCATGCTCGCCCAGATCAATGTGGCCAATGTCGAGCGCACGAGCATCACGCTCATCGTCGACAAGGAGGAGATTGGCTCCGTGGGTGCCACCGGCATGACGAGCCGCTTCTTCGAGAACACCGTCGCCGAGATCATGACGCTCGCCGGCGAGGATAGCCCGCTGGCCCTGCGCCGCGCGCTCGCCCGCAGCCGTATGCTCTCCTCCGACGTGTCCGCCGGCTTCGACCCGGGCTACGCCGGCAAGTTCGAGACCAAGAACGCCGCCTTCATGGGTCGCGGCCTGTGCTTCAACAAGTACACGGGCAGCCGCGGCAAGGGTGGCTCCAACGACGCCGACGCCGAGTACGTGGCCCTCGTCCGCGACATCATGGACGAGGCCGGCGTGGACTTCCAGACCTGCGAGCTCGGCCGCGTCAACGCGGGCGGCGGCGGCACCATCGCCTACATCATGGCCAAGTACGGCATGAACGTCATCGACTCCGGCGTTGCCGTCCTGTCCATGCACGCCCTGTGGGAAGTCGCCAACAAGGCCGATATCTACGAGGCCTACCGCGGCTACAAGGCCTTCCTCGAGCGTGCCTAATCCACCCTTGTAAAACGAGCCCAAACAGCCCTTTATAACTTGCGGTGAAATAGTTCCCAGACATGCCTTTTAACAGGCAAAACAGGAATTATTCCACCGCAACTTCCTTTTTGGCAGAGGAGAGTCCGTGCTGCAGGTCATCATTTCGCCCGCCAAGCAAATGCGCGCGGCCCAAGATGCTTTTGAAGTCCTGGGCATTCCACCCTTTGTGCGCGAGACGGCTCGCCTCCACCGCGCACTGCTAGATATCGAGCGGAATGAAGGCAGAGCCGGCCTGCAGGCGCTGTGGAACGTGAGCGACAGGCTGCTGGGGCCTTGCCTCAACACCCTGCATGAGTTCGGGCCCATCCTGAAAAACGGCGATCTCGACAATCCCGCACTCGCCCGTCACCTCTCCCCTGCCGTCATGTCCTATCACGGCATTCAATACCAGAGCATGGCACCCGAGGTGATGGATGCCGCGCAGCTCGCATGGCTGCAAGACCATCTGTGGATCCTCTCGGGCCTTTACGGATGCATACGCCCCTTTCATGCCGTCGAACCGTATCGGCTGGAGATGGGCGCGAAGCTCGCCGTTGACGATGCCCGAGACCTCTATGCGTTTTGGAGCGACAAGCTCGCGCGGGCTATCGCCCCGGCAGGCTCAAACACCACGATCGTCAACCTCGCCAGCGTAGAATACGCCAAAGCCGTTCTGCCCCACCTCGCGGACGACGCCACAGCCGTCACGTGCCTCTTTGGCGAGGGCATCCGCAACGGGAGGCCCATCCAACGGTCGACCGCCAGCAAAAAGGCGCGCGGCTCCATGGTGCGGTGGATGGCAGAAAACAAGCTCGAGGATGTAAGCGAACTTCCCGCATTCGACATCGGCTATCGCCACGCCCCCGAGCTCTCATACCCAGGCACCTTCGTGTTCATCAACGAACAGGTGCTCTAGAGCAGCCACCCAAAACTGACCGCTCAGCCTTCTCTATATAACTTGCGGTGGAATAGTTCCTATTTGAGCCTTTTATCGCACAAACGGGAACTATTCCACCGCAACTTTTATGAATTTGCTGGCTAGGCGCGACACCTATTCTGCTAGACCGTCGGCCTTTGCAATCCCGTTTGTCGAACCGTCCTGATAGACAATCTTGACGTGCTCAACCTCGGACACCGCAACACCCGTCGGAGGCTCCAGACGCCATTCCGTCAGGGCGATATCCATGGTCGTGGGCACATCTCCTTGATCTTTGAGCTTCACCGTCAGCGTTTTGAGCGCCGCGTCAAACGTCACGCGTTCGATTTCTTCGCCTGGAATGGACCCACCACTCAGCTGCAACTGCACAAACTCATCGCGCGGGTACCAATAATCGCCCGGAATGGCGAGCGTATTGGCATTACCGCCGGTACTCCTCACCGTCATAATCGGTAGGCCATCATCAACCTCGAACTCCCATGCAGCGCCGCCGCGACCGCCAAACGTCCAGATACAAAAGGCAATCACCAGCACGGCAAGCACCGCAAAACCAATCGCGACAAGGCCATGGTGCGCACGGCCCTCCTCGGCCGATATGTCCCATTGTGTCTCTCGATATAGATGCTTGTCTTCCATGTTCGCCTCCCCACAGGCACGCTCGTTGGCCCAATCGTACCCATTCAGGCTATACTTGAGCCCATGACATAAACGGGGAGCTTGTAGGACAAGACGGCAGGCTGAGATTGGGCGCGCCCGCCCTGACCCGCAAACCTGATATGGGTAATGCCAACGAAGGGAGCCGTGCCAATGAGCACACAGACCGAGCCCAAGCTCGTCACGCAAATCGACTTCGCCCGCGCCGGGCAAATCACACCGCAGATGAAAGAAGTCGCCGAGCGCGAACATCGCGACCCCGAGTACATCCGCGAGCGCGTGGCCGACGGCCGCATCGCCATCCCCGCCAACATCGTGCACATCAAAAAGGGCATGCGCGCCTTTGGCGTCGGCGAGGGCCTGTCCACCAAGGTCAACGTGAACTTGGGCATCTCGGGCGACAAGGCCGACGCCGCCGAGGAATGGAAGAAGGTCAAGATTGCCGAGGACTTTGGCGCCGACGCCATCATGGACCTCTCCAACTCGGGCAAAACACGCCAGTTCCGCCAGCAGCTCATCGACGAGACGCCGCTCATGGTGGGCACGGTGCCGATGTACGACGCCATCGGCTACATGGAAAAGCCGCTGGTCAAGCTTACCAAGGATGACCTGCTCGAGGTCGTGCGCGCGCACGCCGAGGACGGCGTGGACTTTATGACCATCCACTGCGGCATCAATAAATCGGTCATCAAAACCTTCAAGGAGACCGGCCGCCTTATGAACATCGTCAGCCGCGGCGGCTCGCTGCTGTTTGGATGGATGGAGGTCACCGGCAACGAGAATCCGTTCTACGAGTTCTACGACGAGGTGCTCGAAATCTGCCACGAGTACGACGTGACCATCTCGCTCGGCGATTCCTGCCGCCCGGGCTGCCTCTACGATTCCAACGATGCCACCGAGACCGCCGAGATGATCGAGCTGGGCAAGCTGTGCAAGCGCGCCTGGGCCGCCGGCGTCCAGGTTATGGTCGAGGGGCCGGGCCATATGGCGCTCGACGAGATCGCTGCCAACATGAAGCTGCAGAAGCGCCTGTGCCACAACGCCCCGTTCTATGTGCTGGGGCCGCTCGTGACCGATATCGGCGTGGGTTACGACCACATCACCGCAGCCATCGGCGGCGCCATCTCCGCGAGCTCGGGCGCCGACTTCCTGTGCTACGTGACACCGGCAGAGCACCTGTGCCTGCCCAACGCCCAGGATGTGCTCGACGGCCTCATGGCCACTAAGATTGCCGCGCACGCCGCCGATATCGCCAAGAAGGTGCCGCACGCCCGCGACATGGACGACAAGATGGGCCAGGCACGCCGCAAACTCGACTGGGATGCCATGTGGAAGTGCGCTCTCGACCCGGTCACTGGTAAGAAGCGCTACGAGGAATCCCCCGCCGCCACCGAGGGCACCTGCACCATGTGTGGCAAGATGTGCGCCGTCCGCACCGTCAACAAGATCTTCGAGGGCACGACGATCGACCTCGGCATGGAGGACTAGCCCTGTCGCCGCGGCCGCTTCTGGCGGCGAGCTGGTGCCTGTCAATTGTTGACGTGTGAACATTTGCTTGCATTTGCGTAAAGATTGCATCGCCCGCCCGGGTTCGACATAGAGTCGGCCCGGGCATCTTTATAATGCTGGCTTATAGACCCATTTGATTCCGACCGAACAAGGGAGCGAACATGGATCGTAGTAAGGTACCTGCCGTCCTGTCCATCGCGGGATCCGATTCCAGCGGCGGCGCCGGCATTCAGGCCGACATCAAGACCATCACGGCGCACCGTCTGTATGCCCAGACGGCCATCACCGCCATCACAGCGCAAAACACACTGGGCGTTACCGCCGTGCAGGATATCTCGCCAGATATCGTAGCCGCGCAAATTGACGCCGTTTTTGACGATATCCGCCCGAGCGCCGTCAAGATCGGCATGGTTTCTTCTGTCGAGATTATCGATGTTATCGCCGACCGCCTGAGCGCCTGGAAGGCGACAAACGTGGTAGTCGACCCCGTCATGGTAGCCACCTCGGGCGCACGGCTGATTGCCGAAGATGCCGCAGAGGCGCTCACTCGCCGCCTGTTCCCGCTAGCGACGGTTATCACGCCCAATATTCCCGAGGCCATGGCCCTGCTCGACTACGAGGTCGACTCCGAGCGCACGCAGCAAAATGCTGCCATGCTCCTCACCCGCCGCTTTGGTTGTGCATCCCTCGTTAAGGGTGGGCATCTTGTCAACGAGGCCAACGATGTACTGGCCGAACCCGCGCCACTCGATGACGAGGGCAACCATCTGGGAGATCCACTCACCACGTGGTTCCGCCACAAGCGCATCGAGACCGACAACACGCACGGCACCGGATGCACGCTCTCGTCCGCCATCGCCTGCGCGCTGGCCCAGGGCATGGATCTTGCCGACGCCGTCAACGCCGGCAAGGCCTACCTGACAGGCGCTCTGGCCGCCGGCCTGGACATGGGCAAAGGCTCTGGCCCCGTCAACCACATGTGGCAGTATTAAGATTCGCAGCCCAAAACCGCCGCAAAGGCGCCCGTCCCCTTTGCGGTGGCTTGGGGTCGCGCTACTCTCCGAGCATCTCTTGGAGCTTGGCTGCCACGGCGTGGCCCAGGCTCTCGTGGCTTTCGGGCATCATGTGCAGATAATCGATATCGCCCGGCTCGGCAAACTCGGCGGCATTCAAAAAGTCGCAGCCAAACTGTTTAGCAGCATACGCATAGTATTCGGCAAAATGCTCCGAGGCCTCGACGGAGCGCTCGTCAAAGTCGGTCATGTACACATCGGCGATCTGCGGTTTAATCTTGATAGGCGCCATCAGCAAAATACGCGGGCAGGGCGCGGCTTCGGTCCAGGGAAACGCGCGGACGGTGCGAATCAGCGCCATGGCACCGTCAGCGATATCGGCAGCCCCCACGCTAAAGACCGTCTTGCAGTCGTTGGTGCCCAGCATAATCACGATCGCATCCAGCGGCTTATGAGCCTCGAGCAGCATCGGCAACGCGCGGATGCCGTTGAGATTAGTGTCCAGATGGCACATGTCGTCGCGTACCGTCGTGCGGCCGTTGAGGCCTTCCTCAATCACGTGCCAGCCCTCGCCCAGGTCGCGCTGGGCCACGCCGCACCAGCGCACATCGTGCGCATAGCGTACCGCGGTGCCGTCGCGCATGCCCGCCGGATCATAGCCGTAGGTATTGCTGTCGCCAAAGCACAGAACGTTTTTCATCGTAAGCCCTTCCTCTAGTAAAAAGAAAAAGTCGGCGGGAGCAGTCTCTCCCGCCGGATCGACCTATCTGTCAGCACATACCGATTACAGGTACTTGCGCCAATCATCATCGTCTTCATCGTCCTCGGCGGCAGCCTGGGCCTGCTCGGCGGCGCGGGCAGCCGCAGCGCGAGCGGCAACCTGGGCATAGGACTCCTCGTTGCGCTCGGGGAAGTTTGTCAGCACGTGCTCGAACTTGGCAAAATCTTCGTCCCAGCGCGTAGAGGGCACGGCAAAAAAGACCTGCTTGACCTTAAAGTCGCCCGATGCGAGCTCCTTGCGGAAGAGCTCGGCCACGGCCTCGGCGTCAAAGCCGTTGTTGTCGCAGCCCCAAGCGCCCAGCACGAGCTTCTCGCGACCCAGCTCGTCGCAGATGGCAAGGACAAAGCGGATGCGATCGCGCAGGGCGTCCAGCAGGGCATCGTCACCCACGCGATACTCCTGGCGAGCGCGCTTGGCGTTGGGCGCGGCGGCCACGATCACGTCGGCATACGCATGCACGTGGTTGCGGTCGAAGCGCACCGCAGGCACCACCAGCGCACGGTTGCGGTAAAGCTCGCAGTTGATGTTGCGGCGACGGTTCTCGCCGTACCATTTGCGCTGTTTATCGAGCACGTTGTACAGGTACGAATCGGCACAGAGCGTGGCCTCCTGACCCAGATAGCCCTGGATGTAGCCGCCGCCTGGGTTGGTGAACGAGGCAAAGTCGAGCACGGCCATGTCGCAGAACTGCGCATAGCCTCGGCCGTTATCCAGAATGGCCTGCGTGGCAGAGGCGTCGAGCACGGTGACCTCGGGCAGGACCGGAGCGGGCTCCTCGGCGGCAGGCGCGGACTCGGTCTCCGTGGCCTCCTCTGCGGGTGCAGGCTCGGCCGTAACCTCGGTCTCGGCGGACGCAACCTCAGCGGTCTCGGCCTCGGCGGCCTCAGACTCCTCGGCAACCTGTTCCTCGACAGCGTCGGCCGCTTGGGCCTTGGCCTTCATCGCCGCGACAAAACCGGCAGGCATACCATCGAACTCGTACACGCCGGCAAGCGAACGCTCGATATCCTTGGCGCACGCTTCGGACACAGTTGCCACGTGACGCTCGGCGGCCTTGGCACGGGCCTCGCGCTTGGGATTGGGCTGACCCGCTCGGTTGGACCTGCGGTTACGGTTCCTGTTGTCGACGTCTGCCATAAGTGGTCACCTTTCCTGTCGCTGCCGCTATCGGCTTTTCCCATCCATGATACCCCGCCGCGTACAAAAAAGACGGCCCCGAAGGACCGCCTTTCGCATCGATTTTCACGCACGGCAAGCACCGCCGCAATTCGCCACTAGTCGCGACGGCCAAGGATGTTCAGGATGCGCAGGAACACGTTGATAATGTCCACAAACAGATTGGACGCCATGAGCACGGCGTTGGGCAGCGTAGGCGGCACCGTCGTGGCAACATAGGTGTCGTAGCCAATAAAGCCGGCGAACACCACGATCACGATCAGATCGGTGATGGTCTGCGAGACGCCCATGAACATCAGCATGATCTCAACCAGAATAGTGGCGAGCAGAATGCCAAAACCGATGCCATATACGCGCTGGAAAAACTTGGGGAACGTCACGCCCAAGGCGCCAAAGACAAAGGTGATGGCGGCCGTGGCGATAAAGGCAGTGTTGATGGTGGGCAGGTCGTAGTTGGCAAGGCCAAACGACGCGGTCAGGCCAAAGGTACTCGCAAAGATTACGTAGCCCACAAGGGACAGGCCCACGGACTGCTTGCTGGCGGCGGCCGACATCATGACCATGCCGACGATGGTCAAAATAAACGAGCCAAAGACCAGCGGCAAGGCGGCGCCGCTCATCATCATGCGCGCAAACGACATGGTGCTCGTAAAGTAGGCGCCGGCGCCCATGGCGCAAAAGCCCAAGAAGATCAGGGCAGACATGGTGAGATTGTACGCGCGCGGCGACATCTCCTTGGCGCGGCTTGCGCCGCTCTCGACGGGGCCGTTCTGATAGCCCTGGATATCGTTCATAATTTCGTCCTTTCAAAAAGCGCCACAAATAACGGCGCAGTAGCTGACAAGATTCCTGTCATTGTACTCGAATGCCGCACGTCCTTACCCACGGCGCTCGCCCTCGAGCGTACGATCAAAGGCCCAGACCCACCAACGCATCACGTGCGCCTGCGAGCCATCTGGTCGTTCGCGCGTCTGGTCCTCCAGATACAACTCGGTCGCGTGCCCGCCAAAACGCACCTTATAGGTTGCCGTACGGATGCCGTGAACCGTCAAGCCAAACCCAGTGGTCGAGACAATCTCGTCAATCGTAAAGCAACGACCGTCGACCCAGCAGACGGTGACCGGCACGACCTGTCCGCCCGCGAGGATGCGAGCCACGACGTCCACATACTGCTTGTGCACGCGCCGAGTTTTGCCATCTGTCTGTCGATATTCCATGCCTCCTATTATCGAACGCATGTTTGCATGTTGTAAAGCGAACAGACTGTGGTTTTGGAGTGTCGTAGTAATCGCACGTGTCCGCATGGCGTGTTAGCAAAAAGAACACCCGCGGTCAACAGGGCTAATATTCGATTTTAGTGCCAAAAAGTCCACTTCTCCCATCAGAACTCGGTAAAGAGACCCGCAGGAGGTGATACGATTTATCATGTTTTTGTAACGTGTCTGCAAACTTCGAGAAAGCCCATATATGGACGTAACGTTCTCAACCTTCCTCGGCCAAATTGTGTCGAACCCAGTCCTTGCCGTCACCGTGATCCTCGCGTTGGGCGCCATCTTCGTCAATGGATGGACCGACGCGCCCAACGCCATCGCGACCTGCGTCACTACGCGTTGCATGCCCGCCCGCGCCGCCATTCTCATGAGCGCCGCATTCAACTTCCTCGGCGTGCTCATCATGACGCACTTTAACGCGAGCGTCGCCAACACCATCTCACATATCGTCGACTTTGGCGGAAACAGCACCATGGCGCTCGCCTGCCTATGCGCGGCGCTGTTCTCCATCGTCGTCTACGGCGCCACAGCGTCGCGTTTTGGCATCCCCACCTCGCAAAGCCACAGCCTTATCGCCGGCCTAACCGGTGCCGCTATCGCCCTCGGCGGTGCGAGCAGCGTCAACGTCCACGAGTGGATGAAGGTCATCTACGGCCTGGCACTCTCCATCGGCCTGGGCTTTGTCATGGGCTGGGTCCTGTGCAAGCTCGTCTCGATTCTTTTCGCCGCCGCCAACAGGCGACGTGCCAATGTCTTCTTTAAATACGCTCAGATCGCGAGTGCCGCGGCCATGAGCTTTATGCACGGCGCGCAGGATGGACAGAAGTTCATCGGCGTGCTCTTTTTAGGCGTGGCCTTCGCCAGCGGCCAGACGAGCGTCGGCGATGCCGGCATCCCCATCTGGATTATGCTGCTGTGCTCGGCAACCATGGGCATCGGCACCAGCGTGGGCGGCGAGCGCATCATCAAGTCCGTCGGCCAGAGCATGGTTAAGCTCGAGAAGTATCAGGGCTTCTCTGCCGACCTCGCAGGCGCCGCGAACCTGCTGCTTGCCACCCTTACCGGCATCCCCGTGTCCTCCACGCACATCAAAACCTGCGCCATTATGGGTGTCGGTGCCGTCAAGCGCCTCTCGGCCATCAACTTCGGCGTCGTCAAGGACATGATGTTCACCTGGTTCTTCACCTTCCCTGCCTGCGGACTCATCAGCTTTGTCATGGCCAAGCTGTTCATGATGTTCCTCTAGTCAAACCGAATGTCCATCCGGACTGCATTACCTCGCCCGCCCATCTTCACCTTGAAAGGACCACTCATGGCAAAGAAACCCGATTCGTTCTACTTTGACAACTACGTCGCCTGCGCCGACCTCGCCGTCCAGGCCGCAGAGCTGCTCACCAAGATTTTTGAGAACTTTGACCCCGCGCAGATCCACGACATGCTCGATAAGATGCATGCGATTGAGCATGCGGCAGACAAGAAGCACCACGAGCTCGAAGACGCCTTGCTCACCGCCTTTATCACCCCGCTTGAGCGCGAGGATCTAGACCTGATGAGCTGCTCGCTCGACACCGTGCTCGATCGTATCGAGGGCGTCGTGCAACGCGTCTACTTCACCAACATCCAGAGCATCCACCCCGATGCCATCGTCATCGCCCACAAGGTGACCGACGCCTGCCGCGCCATGAAGGACCTGATGGTCGAGCTGCCCAACTACCGCAAGTCCAAGACCCTGCGCGAGCTCGTCATCCAGATCAACACCATCGAGTCCGAGGCCGACGAGCTCTACATCAACGCCATGCGCAACCTGCACGTTAACGGCAAGGATCCGCTCGAGGTCATCGCTTGGCGTGACGTGTACGCCTTCCTGGAGTACTGCGCCGACTGCTGCGAGAATGTGGCCGATGTCGTGGATTCGATTGTCATGAAGAACAGTTAATTGGGGGTACGTGTCCCACCGGTCGCGGGCCCGACCACTAATACCTTTTTCACTCCGGCTGCAAGCAGAGTCGTTCAAAAGGTATTAGTGGTCGGGCCCGCTCCCTTACGTACCGCCATTGAAACTTTGGCTGATACTTTGAAAGTGATTGGGCTTTTGTTGGCAGGGCCTTTGAGCCCGATGGGGAACTTTGGGACCGCCTTAAACGTTTGGGTGGATGGGGCTTTGGGTACCCTTTGGTTTACTTTGGATAAATTTGCTGACTTTGGAGGGTTTGGTTATGGGGTATTTGGATCTGGCTCGGTCTCGGTATTCTTGTCGCGAGTTTGAGAATCGTCCTGTTGAGCAGTCGGTGGTGGATGCCATTGTTGAGGCTGGGCGGATTGCTCCTTCTGCTTGCAATAATCATCCTTCTCGTGTGATGGTGTTGGATACGCCTGAGCTTCTGGAGAAGGCTGCTGCTTGTCAGCCTCGGTTTGCTCGTGATGGGTCTATCTTTGGGGCCCCGCTTGTCTTCCTTATTTGCAGCGCTACCGATGATGCTTGGGTGCGCCCGTATGATCAGATGAATTCCAGTGAAATCGATACGTCCATCGTGTGTGATCAGATGATGATGGAGGCCACCGAGCAGGGCCTGGGAACGTGCTGGGTGTGCCATTTCAAGCCTGAGGTGGCACAGGAGCAGTTCAATCTGTCCAAGGGCGTCTATCCCTATCACATGCTCGTCTGTGGCTATCCTGCCGACCACATCGCCGATCCCAAGCATCGCGAGGCACGCACCATTCCCCTCCCCGACTTCCTCCTCAAGTAGATTTTTGGGACACGCCTTAAAACCTACCCTTGACCGCTCACCCGTTCGCCGAGTTCTGCGCCACTATGTGCAGGGCTCGGTTTTTATGTTACGCACCCCGGCACAGTCATAAAAAAGGACCCGCAAGCTGCGGGTCCTTTCTAGGCACTAAATTGTAGGCCGAATGTTAGTCCAAGTCGTCGGCAGCAAAGTTGTCGATCGGGGCGAAGGGATCGGCCACGGGGACAACCGGGTCAGCGACGGGCAGCGGCTCGGCGGGAACAGTCACTGCAGGAGAAGCGGCAGAACCGACCGGTGTGGAGGCCATGAGGTCGGCCGGGAAGGAGTTCTGGGCATCGTCCATGAAGTGCTGGATGAGCTTAAGATACTCGGCCTTGAACTCCTCACGGGAAGCCTTGAGACGATCGATCTCCTCGAGCTCGGCCTGCTTCTCGGTCAGAGCCTGGCGGATAACCTCGCGGGCCTTGGCGTCAGCCTCATTGCGGATACGCTCAGCGTTCTCGTTGGCATCGTTAACGATGGTCTCAGCGGTCTGCTGGGCAGCGATCAGGGCAGCGGAAATCTGGCGCTCCTGAGCGGAGAAGTCAGGGGCGGGAGCAGCCACGGGGGCGGCAGGAGCGGCCTGGGCGGTGGCATCCTGAGCCTGGGCAAGCTGAGCCTGCGCATCGGCAAGCTGCTGCTCGGTAGCAGTCAGACGACCCTTAAGGTCGACGATCTTAGCGAGCATAGCGTCAACCTCGGAGGACAGCGTCTCCAAGAAGACGTCGACCTCAGCAGGATCGTAGCCACGCTTGGCCTCAGAGAAAGTCTGAGCCTGGATGTCTGCAGGGGTAATAGCCATAACAAGTCTCCTTTTTCATCGCCTCGGCGCTACACGCCCGACGCAAGTTACTAAGTCAGTTCTACACGAGTATACCTATAAGAAGCTGCAGAACCAGCCTCTGCACCAACTGCAACGCAATAATCGCAACGACCGGCGAAAAATCGATACCGCCCATCGGCGGGATGAAACGACGGAACAGGTTAAGCCACGGACCGCACACGCTATCAAGCACCGCGGCAATATCCTGAAGCAAACCACCCTGCTTCATGGGAATCCACGTCATAAAGCAGTAGAAGACAATGAGCGTGGAATAGAAGTTGAACAGCGTGTTGACCAGCTGGACGATAGTGTAGATGTTGATGGGAATCTCCTCGTCTTGTCTTTACTTGAGGTAGCCGTCGGCACGAAGCTTCTTGAGATCGGAATCTTTGACCTCGCAACCGGCGGGCAGCACCATGAACACGCGGTCGCCCACCTCCTTGACCGTGGCACCCAGACCGCAGGCAAAGCCGTAAGAGAAGTCCAAGACGCGCTTGGCAACTTCGGTGCGTACGCCCACAAAAATCAGTGCGACAGGCTGCTTGGTGCGAACGCGGCGCACCACGGTCTCCACGTCGTCATAGCTCTCGGGGCGCAGGACATAGGCCGGCAGCTGCGGCGTGGCGTTGATGATATTGCTCGCATAGGCCGAGGCATCGCTCGGTGCAGGCGCGGGCGCAGCGGCGGCACGGGCGCGGGTGTTCTCGGCGTAGCTCGACGGCGTGTCATAGGCACCAGGACGATAACCGCTCGCAACACTGTCCTGCGAGCGCGAAGGCGGGTTATACGTCGTGGCATGGCGGGAGTCATCGCCGACCAGCTGACCGGAGCGCGTATACACGGCAACCGACTCAGCTTCACCGCGGCGCGTCTGACCAAGCAGGCCGTTGCTCGGCTCGTCTTGGGTGTAGAAGCCCTCGCCCGAAGCACCGCTGTAGCCGTTGCCCTGATAACTATCGTCATAGCCGTCATCGTAGCCGTAGTCGTCGTCCTGGCCATAACCCTGGTCGTAACCCTGCTGGCCGCCCAGGTGCATCTTATTTTTAATCTCGTCAAGGAAGCCCATGGTTGTGTCCTCTCGCGGTTTAGTGCAGGCGCCCCGATAATCAGTGCGCACTTCAGAGCCTTATTTTACTGCAAACTCCGGGCTAAATACTACCCTGCCCAGGCGAACGAGCGTAGAGCCCTCCTCAAGGGCAGGCTCAAAGTCCTCGCTCATGCCGCAGGAAAGCTCAGGCAGGTTCAAATCGGGATGCGCCACCTCCAGCTCATCCCTCAGCTCACGAAGCCCCGCAAAGGTGCGGCGTGCCACATCCTTATTCCCCCGGGGCGCCATAGTCATAAGCCCCTGTACGCAAATTCCCTCAAGTTCCGCAAGCTCGCCCGCGTCGGCGCGAATCTCATCGGGCGAAAAGCCTCCCTTCGACTCCTCACCACTCACATTGACCTCAATGAGCACACGCTGGGGGCCGGCGAGCTCGCCTGCCTCAATCTTGCGGACAGCACGGCTCGAGATCGCCTGCGCCAGATGCAGCGAACCCACCGAGTGGATCAGCTCGGCTGAGCCCAGCACCGCATTGATCTTATTGGTCTGCAGGTTGCCGATCATATCGAAGCGCACCTCGGGCAGCTCCGGATGCTCCGCCAGACCTGTGAGCTTGCGAACCAGCTCCTGCGGTCGGTTCTCGGCAAAATGGCGATACCCCGCCTGGATGGCGGCAACGGTCTCATCGACACCAACGGTCTTGGACACGGCAATGAGGCGCGCGGCGTCATGGGGACGGCCCGCGCGATCGAGCGCCGCATAAAAACGTTCCAGAATCTGCTCGCGGCGAGCGCGCATCAAGTCCAAATAGTTATCCATTGCCAATCGCCTCCGCTGACAGCCAAACAAGTAGTCCCATGCTAACGCAAGAGCGCGGCCCCGCATGTGCAAGGCCGCGCTCACTTAGGTATTTACAATCTTTCGACGAACGGGATTACTTACTCCTCGTCGTCCTCGCCATCGTCCTCATCCTCAAGATGATCGAGCAGATAGCGAAGACCCTCGCTGACCTCGTTAACGGGCACCTTGGCAACGTAGCGAGCGTCGACGGCGGGCCTCATGATAACGCCCTCGCCCGAAGGCACGCGCATGCTCTCGAGCTCATCCTCATCAGTGCGGGCGATATCGCCGGCATTCATACGCTGACCAGTCAACAGGAAAGTCAGACGGCAGGCGGCATCGATGGAAATCGAGGCGATGCGATCGAGGTAGCGCGAAACCATGATGGCGCGGCGCAGGTCGTCATAGTTGCTGTCGTCGTCCATAAAGTCGCCCGTATCCATACGGTTAAAGGTGCGGAAGAACTTCTCGTAGGCGGCGTGCACTGGCTCGTCCTCGACGGCCAAGTTGCAGATGATGGACATGTCATTGGTGACGAGCGCAGAAAGCGAAGAGCCCAGCACCTGGTAGACGGCCTCAGCCTCGGCCTCGACCGTGCCGACAAGCTCCTTGGGCAGCGAGATATCGGCCTTGACCATGTGACGCGTAGCGCGGCAGATCTGGCGAACCTTATCGGTCATGCGCTGCAGGTTAAAGTCGACGTAGATAATCGTCTGCAGCAAGCGGAAGTCGGAGGCGACCGGTGACTGCGTGGCGATCAGGTTGTAGCAGACGGCCTCCAGGTTGGCGCAGCGCGCGTCAATCGAAAGCGTGCGCTTCTTGGTCTTGGTGGCGAGCTTGCGGTCGTCGGTAACATAGGCCCTCACGGCATCGTGGAGGGCCAGATCGACGGCCTCGTAGATGCTCAGCATCTCGTGGCGGGCCTCGATGAGCTGACGGGAAAACAGTTTGCGCATGGTTCACTCCAATCAGTTGGGTGCGGTCATGCTGCCCGCACAGTGAATACGCACCGGACCAGGTCCGATCGGCTTGGGACTAGTCGCACCGATCAGCCAAAGCGGCCGGTGATATAGTCTTCCGTCCGCGAGTCCACTGGACTGGTGAAGATCGCGTCGGTTTGACCATACTCGATGAGCGTGGCGGGCTCGCCGGCAACTTCCTGCAAGAAGAATGCGGTGTAGTCGCTAATACGAGCTGCCTGCTGCATTGAATGCGTGACGATGATGATCGTCATCTCGGGCGCCAGCTCGGCCATCAGATCCTCGACCTTAGAGACGGACGTGGGGTCGATGGCGGAGCAGGGCTCGTCCATCAGAAGGACATCGGGTTGCACCGCAAGCACGCGCGCGATGCACAGACGCTGCTGCTGACCGCCCGAGAGCGCCAAACCATCCTTGTTGAGCTGATTGGATACCTCTTTCCAGAGGTTGGCGCGCTTGAGCGATTCTTCCACGATGTCATCGAGGTCGCTTTTGCTAGTCACGCCCTGCAGACGAGGGCCAAAGGCGACATTCTCGTAGATGGATTTGGGAAACGGGTTGGGCTGCTGAAAGATCATGCCCACGCGACGACGGAGATCGACCGGGTCGACACCCTCAGCATAGATATCGTTGCCGTCGAGCGTCATGGTGCCCTCGACGCGCGTACCCTCGATCAGGTCATTCATGCGGTTGATGCAGCGCAAAAACGTCGACTTGCCGCAGCCCGAAGGGCCAATGAAGGAGGTGATGGCGTTTTTGGCGATGTTGAGGTCAAGCCCCGTCAGCGCATGAAAGTCACCGTACCAAAAGTTGAAATCCTTGGCCGTAATGGCCGCTTGCTCCAACGTGGGAGCGGACTGATAAACGGACATGGGACTCCTTAACTAGCGACGCTTGCGCGACAGGAAGCGCGCAAACAGGTTGAAGGCCAGAATGATCACCATCAGCAAGAGCGCGGTGCCGTAGGCTGCGTTCATGTTGATGCCGTCGTTGGCAAGCAGGTACAGGTGAACCGTCATGGGGCGGCCGGAATCGAGCGGCGAAATAGGCAGGTTGATGGCCTGGCCCATGGTGTAGAGCACCACCGCGGTCTCGCCAATGGCACGGCCGATGGCAAGGACGATGCCCGTGGCAATACGGCCAAAGGCAGAAGGAAGCACGATCTTGGAAACGACCTGCCACTTAGTGGCGCCCAAGCCATATGCGCCCCAACGGATATAGCGCGGCACGGCGCGAATAGCCTCCTCGGTGGTGCGCATGACGATAGGCAGCATCAGAAGCGCCAGCGCCAGGGCAGCCGAGACCATCGAAAGGCCCAGGCCCATGGCCTCGACAAACAAGGCGTAGCCAAAGAGACCCATAACGATGGAGGGCACCGAGGCCAAAGCATCGGCAGCATAACGGATGAGCTCGACGACCTTGCCCTGTTTGGCGTACTCGGCCAGATAGACGGCCGCTAGCACGGCGACCGGCGTACAGATGAGCATGGCGAGCGCCGTCACGTAAATGGTCGAGACAATCGTAGGCCAAATGCCGCCCTCGGCGTTGACACCCTGGGGCCAACCGAAGATAAAGTCGAGCGAAATATGCGGTAAGCCATTAACAACCACGTAGGCGATGATAGCGACCAGCACAAGCGTGGTGATATAGGCCGCGGCGCGGAACACGCCGAGCATGATCTTGTTTGACAGGTCCTTGTTGATACGGCCCTTCTTACCGTGGGAAAGGGCACGCTTGATGCGCTCGCGCGACGAGGTCGTATCGACCGTCGTGTCAACGGAATCGGACATAGCCTACCCCCTCTTCTTGGAAATCAGACGGACGATGCCCACCAGCATGGCGGAGATGATAAACAGGACCACGCCCATGCCGAACAGAGCCGAGCGGTGCAGGCCCGAGGAATAGCTCATGTCGAGCGCGATCTGGCTCGTGAGCGTCGAGATGGGGCTCGCAATGCTGTCGGGAATAACCGGGGCGTTACCCACGACCATGAGCACGGCCATGGTCTCGCCGATGGCACGGCCCATACCCAGCACGATGGCATCCACGATACCCAGCTTGGCGGCAGGTAACACGACCTTATAGATGGTCTGCCACTTAGTAGCACCCATGGCATACGATGCCTCGCGAATGCCCATGGGAATGGAATTGAGGGCATCGATGGTAAGCGTCGTGATGGTAGGGACGATCATGATAGCGAGCACGAACCACGCTGTCAGCGCACCAAAACCAAGACCACCGGTCAGTTGTGCGATAAACGGACGAATGATGATCATGCCAAAGAAACCATAGATGATAGAAGGGATGCCGGCCAGCAGGTCGACGGCAGGGCTGATGAGCTTGCGCACGCGCTTGCTGGCGATCTCGACCAGGTACACGGCCGTACCTACGCCCAGCGGCACGCCCATGGCGAGCGCACCGACGGTCACCAGACCTGAGCCGGCAAGCAGCGACATGATGCCGTAGTGGCCCTCAGAGGGCGCCCACGTAAAGCTAAAGAATTCCGCCAGACCGATGTCGGTAAAGACGGGCAGCGCCGAGTACGTGGTAAAGACAAAAATCAGGATGACGGTAACGACCGCCAAGAACGCGCAGGCAAAGAAGATCCACTGCAGCGCCTTCTCCTTGATATAGGTACTGCGCGATACGAGCGCCAGCTCGCGCTTCTTGGGCGTCTGAACATTCTGCTCAGTCTGGGAGTTTTCCTGTGCTTCCATGCTACTCACTCCCCTTCTCGTCGTTGGTGACGGGGATAAAGCCCGCCTCGCGAATCTGCTTGTCCATCTTTTCGGACGTCACGTAGTCGATGTAATCCTGCGCCTGCTGCGAAGGCGCACCCTTCACAAAGAAGTAAAGGTCGCGCGAGATGGAATAGCCGCCGCTCGCGACCGTCTTCTCGGACGCCTCAACATGATTGACCGAGACGGCCTTGACCGAGGTCTTGGCGTTGAGGCTATCGACGAAGCCCAGCGAAATGTAGCCAATGGCACCGCGCGAACGAGATACCACGTCGCGCACCTGGCCCGTGCCCGAAAGAACGGCCGAGCGGCGATCGAACGGGGTGCCGTCCATCACGATGGTGCGAAAGGCCTCACGCGTGCCGGACGCCTCATCTCGGTTGATGACCTGAATCCTCAGGTCCTCGCCACCGACTTCTTTCCAGTTGGTGATCTTGCCGGCGTAAATATCGCGGAGCTGCTCGGTCGAGAGGTTATCGACCGGGTTATCGTCGTTCACGATGACCGCGATACCGTCGTGGGCAATGACGATGGGAGTCAGGCCCAGATCTTGTTCGTCGGCATTGAGTCCACGGGAGGAGCTGGCGATATCGGCCGTGCCGGCGCTGACAGCCTCGATGCCAGCGGAAGAACCCAAACCGGAAACGAGCACGTCGATGCCGGTCTCCTCCTTAAAACCCTCGGCCGCAATCTCGGCGATAGGAAGGCAGGTCGTGGAGCCGGCGACGGTAATGGAAGAGGTAGAAGATCCCGAAGAACAGGCGCACAGCGTAAGCGTAAGCACAGCGGCGCTCAGGACCGATACGATCTTTCTCATAGCATCACGCCGATCGCAGCATGGCGCCCACAGGTGCCGTTCTCGTTACGGTAGGAATAAAAGCGGTCGTTCTGACGCACGGTCGAAAGCTGGGTATCCACGATATTATCCGCGTCGACACCGACATCTACCAGCGCCTCGCAAATGGCAGCGGAAAGATTGAGCATGCGAGAGGTGCTCGCATCGATGCACGAGAACTCGGCGGCAAAGCGATCCATGAGTTCCTGGGATACCTCATATTCGTCACCCAAGATATGGGGGCCGATATAGGCCGAGATGTCACTTGCATCGCAGCCGGCAGCATCGCAAAGCGCCTGGCACGCCTTGGCAGAAATACGTGCAATCGTGCCCTTCCAGCCGGAGTGCACCACGGCAAATCCGCCAGGGGCCACCAGCACCACGGGAACGCAGTCGGCAAAGCAGAGCAGCACGGGCACGTTATGCGCCGTACAGACGATGGCATCGCAGCCCTCGGCAATCTGCTCGCGGACGTCCTCAAGGTCATCGGCGCCGTTCGAGGTCACCGCAACGATATGGTCACCATGGACCTGATTGGGAACGAGCAGGTTGTGCTCGCACTCGGCGGCACCCATAGCCTCGAGCGCGCGACGACGATTTTCTTGAACAGCAAAGGGGTCATCGCCAACATGCGAGCCCAAGTTGAGTGAGGAGTACGCATCTTCGGAAACACCACCGGCGCGCTCGGTGAAGGCAAAGCGAACATCGGATGTCGCGCCCTCCACCAACGTAACTCCATCATGGTCGACACGCGAAACGTTGTCCGCACGTGCTGCCATACTAAAGCCTCCTAATAACACAAGTATTGCGGCGACGCCGCAGCAGTCCGTGCCATACGGCTGCATACTTCATCAAAAAGGATACCCGCAGCGGTAAGGAGCAAACGTAAAGGGAACGTAAGGAGATTGGAGGCTTTCGTTTACAAAGGCGAAACACAACAAAAAAGGGGCGTGCCCAATCGGACGCACCCCTTGCAAGTCGTTGAGAAAAACGAACTAGAAGCTACCGCGCTTCAGGAAGTCGGGAAGCTCGAACTGATCGTTGCCGAAGTTAGGAAGCTCGGTGCCACCGACGTTGCGGGTCGGAGCGGCCTGAGCCGGACTGGTGGCCGGAGCGGTGCGTTGCGGCTCAGCGGAGGCAGCGGCCTTGCTCTGAGACTGCTGAGCAGCAAAGAGCTCGTCCTGACGGTTGACGTTGGAGTCGGAGAAGCCCGTAGCGATGACGGTGATGCGCACCTGATCGCCCAGGGACTCGTCAACAACGGTACCGAAGATGATGTTGGCCTCGGGGTCGACGGCGTTGGCGACAACGTCGGCGGCGTCGCTGATCTCCTGGATGCCCAGGTCCTTGGAACCGGCGATGGAGAGCAGCACGCGCGTGGCACCATCGATGGAGCTCTCGAGCAGCGGGCTGGAGATGGCCTGCTGGGCAGCGTCGACGGCACGGGTATCCCCAGAAGAGGTACCGATACCCATCATGGCGGTACCGGCCTGCTTCATGATGGTCTTAACATCGGCGAAGTCCAAGTTGATGATACCGGGGACGGTGATAAGGTCGGTGATGCCCTGGGTGCCCTGGGAAAGGACGCCATCGGCAATCGCGAAGGCCTCGAGCATGGTGGTCTTCTTCTCGGCGATGTCAAGCAGCTTATCGTTAGGGATGACGATCATGGTGTCGACGCAATCGGAGAGGGTCTTAATACCCTCCTCGGCGCTCTTCTTGCGCTTGCGGCCCTCGAAGGTGAAGGGCTTGGTCACGACGGCGACGGTCAGCGCACCGACCTCGTTCATCGCGATATCGGCAACGATGGGAGCGGCGCCGGTACCGGTGCCACCGCCCTCGCCGCAGGTGATGAACACCATGTCGGCGCCAGCGAGCGCCTCGGCAATGTCGTCGCGGGACTCATCGGCAGCCTTGCGGCCAACCTCGGGGTTGGCGCCGGCGCCCAGGCCGCGGGTAAGGTCGGTGCCGATGTGCACCTTGATATCGGCATCAGAGATCGCGAGTGCCTGAGCATCGGTGTTGATGGCAACAAACTCGACGCCGCGGATGCCCTCTTCGATCATTCGATTGACCGCGTTGGTACCGCCGCCGCCGACGCCGACCACCTTAATGACGGCAAGGTAGTTGTTGATCTCTGTCTCGTGCATGTCGGTCCTCCGAACAAAGGTTATAGCCATAGCATGGGTCGACCCCTGCGCACATTAACCTTCAGGTTGAAAGTAAATGCAAAGGTAAACCGTATTATGTTTGCACATTATGAACGTATCAGTCAAATAATTGACCGTGAAAACCAAACAAACCAGATAAACGGCGTGGTATGGCCCCTCAACAAAGCATCAACCAGCGCTACGAGGTCGGAGCGTTCCTAAATGTATAGTTACCCGGAGAGCGCACATTGATATACGTTACGCCCTCTACCTGCGAAAGCAGCTTGGTGACTACGCGCTCCTTCTTGACGATATCGTTCGAATCGCCCAGCGACACCTCAATGCCGTTATTGAGGTTTGCCGAGATGGCTTCGACCGAAGGCGTGGAAATATCCTTGACTTGTCCCAAGAACTCGCTCGAAAAACCACGCACATAATCCAAGCCAGCCTTAACGGCCTTGGAGCTCACCGCCTGGCCGGAAACCGGAGCGACATCCGCCGAGACATCAGTCAACAACACCGCGCCATAGTGCTTAGCGAGCGCCAGCGCGGCATCAATGCCGGTCAGGGTATTTGAGCCCTGCCCCGTCGTGATGACGTTGCCCTGGTCATCCACTTCGACCGACGTCGACAGCGGGGCGATCCAGGTATCATCATCCCCGATGGCCCAGGCAAGGTCATCGGAGCTGATATAGGCAATTGCGATGACCTTGCGCTCCATAGGCGTAATGATGAGCGTATGCGGGAACTGACGCTGGACATCCACGCCCGAGACCCACGGGTTCTGCTTGAGGTCCTCGGTAATCTGGTCGGGATCGACGTTAAAAAGCGACGTTCCCTCGGGCAAATCGATCAGCTGGATAGCATCGTGCTTCGTCACATGCTCGCTGCCTTGAATCTGAATATCAGTGGCGGTAAACAATCCAGAGTTGATCACCACGACGGCAACGACGACGAGCACGGCCAAGACGGCCAGAACGCCGCCCACGATTTTGCCTTTGCCTGTAACGAGAGAAGCGGCGTCTGACGTTTTATTTGCCATCGCCCCAAGTGAAGACAACGGGTTGACGCCTTTTTTACCCGAAGGCTTCTTGGCGGTAGCCGGCACCGATGTCAGCGAGCGCGGTTTCGATGCGCCAAGCGTGCGACCCGGACGCGCCGCCTTAGTTCCCGTCGAGGGCTTAGGAGTTGCCATGGGACGGGCAGGCTTGGCGCCCATAACAGGCTTTGACGTCAGCGAGGGACGCGAGGACTTTTTTGCGGCCGGACGATTGCCGAGCTGCGAGCCGACAACCGGACAACTGGTCTGTCGAGCATGCCCGACAGACTTAGAGTGCGCGACGGTATTGCGTTGAGGTTTGGCAG
>CABSNF010000033.1 GCA_902478995.1 uncultured Collinsella sp. | reverse complement strand
CTCGTGGGCTCGGAGATGTGTATAAGAGACAGGTTGCCGACGCCCGGCGGCGAGGTCCGCCTCTACACGCGTATGCAGGTGCGCGAGGACGCCATGACACTTTTCGGTTTTTCCTCAAAGGATGAGCGCACGATGTTCGACCGGCTCGTGTCCGTCTCGGGTGTTGGTCCGCGCTTGGCGCTCGCCGTGCTTTCTACCTATACCGTGGGGCAGCTGTATTCGCTGGTGATGGCCGAGGACGACAAGGGCATGGCCAAGGTGCCCGGTGTGGGCAAAAAGACAGCTCAGCGTCTGATCCTGGAGCTCAAGAGCACCTTTGCCAAGGACAAAGGCTTTGTGCCAGTCGACGTGATTCCCGGACAGGTTGCGATGCCCGTGCCCGCTGCCGCTCTCTCGGCCATCGATGATGCCCGTGCGGCGCTCCTTTCCATGGGCTTTAGCCCGCAGGAGACCGATGTTGCCCTGAGCGGGTATGATGGGCAGAATATGCGTGTCGAGGATCTGCTCGGCGCGGCGCTTAAGCGACTTGGAATGGATGCGTGATGTGGGAAGCCGATGACTCTCAGGACCTGTGGGCGACGCCCGGCAACTCGCCGGCGGCATCTATGGCGCACGGCGAGCGCATGGTGGGCTCGGAGCTGACGGCCGAGGACCTCGATGTCGACCGCACTTTGCGCCCCCAGCGCCTGGACGACTACTGCGGCCAGGAGCACATCAAGCAGAGCCTGCGCGTGTTGATCGAAGCGGCGCAGAGCCGTGGCGAGACGCTCGACCACGTGATTTTCTCGGGTCCTCCGGGTCTGGGCAAGACCACGCTGGCCACCGTTATCGCCAACGAGCTGGGCGCTCAGATCAAGACCACGAGTGGCCCTGCCATCGCGCGCACGGGCGACCTGGCGGCCATCCTTACTAACTTGCAGCCGGGTGATGTGCTGTTTATCGACGAGATCCACCGCCTCAACCGTTCGGTCGAGGAGGTCCTGTACCCCGCGATGGAGGACTTTGCCCTCGATATCGTGATTGGCAAGGGTCCGGCGGCGCGCTCGATTCGCCTGGATATTCCCAAGTTTACGCTGGTAGCGGCAACGACCCGCTCAGGCATGTTGACCGGCCCGTTGCGCGACCGCTTTGGCATTTCGTATCGCCTGGATTACTACACGGTCGAGGAGCTCGCGCAGATTGTGACGCGCTCGGCGACTATCCTGGGCGTGACGATCGACCATCCCAGTGCACTCGAGATCGGCTCGCGTTCGCGCGGCACGCCACGTCTTGCCAACCGCTTGCTCAAGCGCGTGCGCGACTATGCGCAGGTGCGCGGCAACGGCCCCATCGAGCTCGATATCTGTCGCCAGGCGCTCGAGTTCTTCGAGATCGACGAGCTCGGTCTGGACTGGATGGATATTCGTATCTTGGAGACGCTTGCCAAGACGTTCTCCGGTCGTGCCGTGGGACTTACGACCCTTGCCAGCGCGGTGGGCGAGGACCCGGGCACGCTCGAGGATGTCTATGAGCCCTATTTGCTGCAGTGCGGGTTGATGATTCGTACGCCGCAGGGCCGTCAGGCAACCCTTCGCACCTTTGAGCACCTGGGGATTGAACCTACCGTTTAGGGCGCTTTGTTTTGGCGGGCTGTTGGGCTATCGCTGGGCATCGGGTAAACATATCGCCGTTCATCGGTTATGGGTGTTTTACTGTTGCGCGCCCGTGCTATGCTGAATTGGTCTTTTTCTCATTCGGTAACGAAAGGACCGCCCATGCCTACTGACATCGAAATCGCACGTTCTGTCACGCCGCTGCCTATTACCGAGGTGGCCAAGAACGCCGGCGTCGACGTTAAGCACCTTATTCCGTACGGCTTCGACAAGGCTAAGGTCGACTATTCACTGCTCAACGAGCCGACTGATCACCAGGCCAAGCTCGTTCTCGTGACCGCTATCAACCCAACGCCTGCGGGCGAGGGCAAGACCACCACGACCATCGGTCTGGCCGATGGCTTGCGTCGCCGCGGCGTCAAGAGTGCCGTGGCCCTGCGCGAGCCTTCGCTCGGCCCTGTCTTTGGCGTTAAGGGCGGTGCTGCCGGTGGCGGCTGGGCTCAGGTGATCCCCATGGAGGATATCAACCTGCACTTTACCGGCGACTTCCACGCTATCGGTGCTGCCAACAACCTGCTGGCCGCCATGCTTGATAACCACATCCAGCAGGGCAATCAGCTCGGTATTGACGTTAAGCGCATCACTTGGAAGCGCGTCGTCGATATGAACGACCGTCAGCTGCGCCACGTCATCGACGGCATTGGCGGTAAGGCCCAGGGCGTGCCGCGCGAGGACGGCTTTGATATCACCGTCGCCTCCGAGGTCATGGCAATCCTGTGCCTGTCTACGAGCATCAGCGACCTCAAGGAACGCTTGGGTGAGATCGTCGTCGGCTACAGCTTTGCCGGCGAGCCTGTCCGTGCCCGCGACCTTAAGGCCCAGGGTGCCATGGCCGCGTTGCTTAAGGACGCGCTCAAGCCCAATCTGGTGCAAACGCTCGAGGGCACGCCCGCATTTGTCCACGGCGGTCCCTTCGCCAACATTGCCCACGGCTGCAACTCTATCATGGCCACGCGTATGGCGATGCGCTTTGGCGATGTTGCCATTACCGAGGCCGGCTTCGGTGCCGATCTGGGTGCCGAGAAGTTCCTCGACATTAAGTGCCGCATGACGGGCGTTCGCCCCAGCGCCGTCGTGGTCGTCGCGACCGCTCGTGCGCTGAAGTACAACGGTGGCGTCGCCAAGGCCGACCTCAACGGGGAGAACCTCGAGGCACTCAAGGCTGGCATGCCCAACCTGCTGCGTCACGTCGACAACATCCAGAACGTTTATGGTTTGCCCTGCGTGGTCGCCATCAACCGTTTCCCGACGGACACCGAGGCCGAGCTTGCGCTCATCGAGTCCGAGTGCCAGAAGCTCGGCGTTAACGTTAAGCTTTCCGAGGTCTGGGCCAAGGGCGGCGAGGGCGCACTCGAGCTTGCCGATGAGGTCATGCGTCTGATTGAGCAGCCGAGCGAGCTCAAGTTTGCCTATGAGGACGGCGTCGATGTGGCCGACGCCCTCGAGGCTGTTGCCACCAAGGTTTACCGCGCCGACGGCGTTGACTTTACGCCGGCCGCCAAGCGTCAGCTTGCCGAGCTGCGCGAGAACGGCTTTGGCAACCTGCCGGTATGCGTGGCCAAGACGCAGTACAGCTTTAGCGACAACGCCAAGGCCCTGGGCGCTCCCGAGAACTTCCGCATCACGGTGCGCGAGCTCAAGGTTTCCGCCGGCGCCCACTTTGTGGTCGCGCTGACCGGCAGTGTTCTGACCATGCCGGGCCTGCCCAAGGTCCCCGCGGCCGAGAATATCGACGTCGACAACGACGGCAACATCACCGGCCTGTTCTAAGCCTGCTGCTCATAGCCGCTTGCCCGCCCCGCCGTGCCCACAAGGCCCGGCGGGGCTTTTTGATCCTTAGGACCGCGCATGTCTTGTAGATACCGACGGACTCTGCCCATCATAGGCTTTTGCGCGGGTAGAATGCATGGATAACTTGAGGCTCACGCGCGACGGAAAGGAATCGTTGCATGGATCAGGACAAGACAACCGTGATGGGCGGCTACGGTTCCGCGCAGGCTGGCGATAGCGCCGATGCGACCCGCGTTGTTCCCAACCCCGGTTATACCGACCCCGCCGCGACGCAGCCTTCGGCCGAGCCCACCCGGGTTATGGGCTATGGCGACACGGCGCAGGATTCTTACGCTGCATCTTCGCAAGGCCCCTATGGCAACGCAGCTCCGGACTCGTTTGATTACGTGCCGCAGAATTCTTATGCCGCCTCGACGCCGAATCCCTATGATGACCTGCCGCAGAATCCCATTCCGCAGCCTCAGCAGACGACGTATATGCCTCGCACGGCGCAGCCTCGCTACGAGTCGCGCGAGCCGTATCGCGAGTACCCCAAGTCGATTCCGCAATATGGCGAGGACGAGGAGAAGAAGCCGTCGCGTTCGTCGAGCGTGATCAAGAAGATCCTCATCGTGCTGGCGATCTTCTTTGCGCTGTCGGTTGTGTTTGCCATCGTGTCGGGCATGCTCAACAAGCGAGGGAGTTCAACGGCCGATACCGCTGCCGAACAAACCGAGTCCGCCTCGTCTAGCACCGTCGATCTGAGCGATATTCCGGGGCAGTACTGGTCCAACGCCAAGAAGCTCCTCAAGTCGCGCGGCGCCGATCTTTCGAATGCCGTGGTCCTGACTGATGATGGCTCAACGCCCGTCGTCGATGCCAACTGGGTCGTGACGTCTGCCTACTATAACGACAACGGTAACCTCGAGATTCAGCTTACGCGCAAGGACGGCTCGTCGGGCAACGCGTCCGGCGACCAGGGCGGCGCGGACAGCTCGAGCTCCAACACGCTGGAGGACTTGAGCAACAAGGCACAGGAGTTGGGAGACAAGGCGCAAGAGCTGGGCGACACGGCTCAGAATCTCGGCGATACCGCACAGAACCTGGGCGATATGGCAACGAACGCTTGGGATGCCCTGCAAAACGGTATTTCGGGCGCGCAGGGAAACTAGCTGTTAAGCAGGCTACAACTGCTCGGCCGGACGGTCGGGCGAGCTAAAGCCCGAGTCAAACGTAACGACGCATGAGACGTCGGGCCGGCGCTCGTGCACGATGCGCGTGACGAGCTCCAGCAGCTCCTCGTCGGATATGTCAAAGCCGTCGGGACGCACCAGGTCAAACGAAACGAACCCGTCGTGCTCGTGCAGGTCGTGGATGGAGAGCGCGGGATCAATCTGCATGACGCCGCGCTTGACCCAGCCGCGCAGATCGTCGCCGGTGGTAGCGATGGGGTCGCAGTGCAGCGTGATATCGATGCCCATCTGGCGCTTGATGTCGTGCTCGATGGTGTCCAGAATCTCGTGATGTTCAAAGGCATCGCCCTCGCCGGGCATTTCCACGTGTGCGCTGGCAAACTGACGACCGGGGCCGTAGTCGTGCACCATCAGGTCGTGCGTGCCTAGGACCTGCGGATACGACATGATCTTGTCGCGGATTGCCTGGACGAGCTTGGGGTCGGGCGCTTGCCCCAGCAACGGGCTGATGGCGTCGCGCACCAGGCCCATCCCGCTGATGCAAATGAAGATGCCCACGCCCAGGCCCGCCCAGCCATCGAGGTCATAGCCTGTCGTTTGCGAAATAAGTGCCGCCGCTAAGACCGAGCCCGAGGTGATGACATCGTTTTTGGAGTCCTGCGCCGTAGCGATGAGCGTCTCCGAGTCGATGCGGTCGCCCAGCGTGCGGTTGAACGCGGCCATCCAGAGCTTAACGAGCATGGACAAGACGAGGGCGGCTAGGGAGACCAGCGTGTAGGCGGTGGGGGAGGGCTTGATGATCTTGGCGATGGACTCGAGCGCCAGGTTGATGCCGACGGCGCAAACGAGGACGGCGACAAACAAACCGGCGAGGTACTCGTAGCGGCCATGGCCATAGGGGTGACCTTCGTCGGCCGGGCGGCTGGCAAGGCGGAACCCGAGCAGGCTCACAATGTTGCTCGAGGCGTCGGAGAGGTTGTTGAAGGCGTCGGCGATAAGCGAGACCGAGCCGGCGAGCAGACCCGCGATGCCCTTGGCTAGGCACAGGGTAATGTTGAGGCCAATGCAGATGAGGCTTGCGGCAAAGCCCGCGTTGGTACGGCAAGATGTATCGACCGGCTCGCCCTCGCTGCCGGGAACAAGTGTATGTACCAGCCGATTAACAAATAGCATAGCGGTCGTCCTCACAATCATGTTTAAGGGGATAGTGTAGCTCGCGCGGGGGCGTCGTGCGCCGATGCTCAGAAAATGCAGCAATAGTCTGCCGGTGCTAACGAGCGAGCCTTCTCGTCTGCCTGGGTGGTCCATTTTGGGCCACATGGGTATGGGCATGTGCCTGTTTGATCGACATACTTAATGCCGACAGCCCCTGTGCAAAGGAGGACGTTTCCATGGACGAGATGTTTGCCATTAAATGTCAAAACTGCGGCGGCCCTATGTACTCACACCAAGCTAAGCGCAGCTTTGAGTGCGCTTATTGCGGTGCGGTCATTCCGTGGCAGGCGGACGCCGGAGAGCCCAAGAGCGCTTTGGGCATTCGCCATACGCCGTTGACGGTGGTGGATGGACTGCTCAAGCTCACGCATGTGTCGCAACTCGAGCGCCCGGAGGACCCGGACTGGTATTTCTTCAATTCGCACTGGCGCAATCAGTCGGTCCTGGAACATCTGCTGTGGGAGGATCGCGGCACAGCGCAGGAGTTCCAAGAGGCCACGCATGTGAGCATTCCATGCCCCTTCTGCGGAGCGTCCTTTGAGGGCGAGTCAACGCAGCGTGTGTTTGAGTGCCCGTCCTGCGGCAACAAGATCGGCATTGCCGACCTGCTCAAGCCCGGTACGTTTAGCAAGCGTCTGACCATGGGCGTGGGTGCGGAGTATGTGCCGGAGCAGGGCATTCCCTGCGAAATCTCGCCGCAGCAGGCACGTGCCAACGCGCTGCAGCTGGTGCGCCAGTATGCGGAAGCCTTTGCCGGGCACGACGTGGAAGACGCGATCCAAAACGACATGATGCTCTTCTACTTCCCCATGGCGCTGGCGGACCTGCGCATGATGGCGAGCTTCCCGGGCAAGGGCCTGAGCAAGGAAACCCTGGTGTACTACGAGGTGCTCGACTGGGCATACCCCAGGGCAAACTACCTGGACGTTCGCCTCATGGGCATTTTGGAGCCGTGGGACTTTGCCAAGGTCGGGCCGTTCGATCCCGCCATGCAGGAAGGCGACTTCCGCGTTGTCTCCGTCGATGCGTCTACCAAGGACCAGGTGGTCATTGATAAGTTGGCGCTCGACGTTGCGGGCAACGACGCCGAGGCTGTACTGGGGCTCAATAAAAAGAGCATCCGAACCTGGGCGCGCAAGGCCCGCAAGCATAAGGATGGCCTGGTGATGGTGCCGGTCTACTTTGTCGATCGTCCGGCGACGGACGGCCGCGATGACGAGCAGGTGCGCATTGCCGTAAACGGACAGACGGGCCGCGCGGCCGCGGTGGTGTTTAGTGACAAGCGCGAAACGCACGTCGTGGCGCCGCTCAATCCGAGCCTGCATCTGTCCGGTGAGAGCACCGTGCATGCCACGCCCATCGAGGTCAAATACGTTAAGTCGCCGTTCCTATACCAGATCGTACGCCGTGGAGGCTGCGAGCAACCGCGCCAGGTTGCAGCCGCCGTCGAGGGTTCCTACCGAGAGGAGAAGCCCAAACGCAAGGGATTGTTCGCTGCAATCTTTGGGAAGTAGGGGAGTAGCACCGGTTGTTGCCGTAAGGTGATGGCCGGGGGTGCGGGGCAGCTCTCAGGAGTGCGGGTTGCCGTCTGATTGTTTGAGGGTGCCAGATGTAAATAAACAGTGGAGCGGCTGCAAAAGAGCCTCCTCACTGGGTAAAATCAGGTTGTGCCGCGGAACCCGCTCCTCAGCTAGTCACACTTCGGAAGCGCGGGCAACGCAGGTATTATCGTCTAAAGGGCCGGCTGCAACCGGCCCTTTTCTGTGGCAGCCAATGGACCCACATCAGACGAAGGCCGCGTCTTTGCCTGTCAGGTCACGCTCGCCAGCCACGGCTAGAATGTCGTTGCCGGCGTCCATGACCGGTATTGTTTCGTAGCGTGCGTCGCAACCGCGAGTGCGCCTGCGACGGCTGCGGTGGCTTCGGTCGCAACGTGCTGCTACCCTTGCGTTTCGCCATTGGTCGCTTCGTTGATGGCGCGGTACTCGGCGCTTAGTTCGCGCGCCAGCTCTTCCTTGCTTGGAAGATACGGCAGGTATTTGGCGGCAAACACTTGGTCGTTGTCTTCGGGCAGCGTGTACTCGACAATCGAATCGCTTTTGTCCGCGCAGAGCACGATGCCTATGGGCGGATTGTCGCCTTCGTTCATGAGCTCGCGCGTGTAGTAGTTCACATACATTTGCATCTGGCCCAGGTCCTGATGCGTAAGGTCGTCCGTCTTAAGGTCGATGAGCACGAAGCAGCGCATCAGATAGTTGTAAAAAACAAGGTCAATATAGAAATGGCGCCCATCAAAGGTGATGCGCTTTTGGCGCGCCTCGAAAGCGAAACCACGGCCAAGCTCCAGCAGGAACTTCTGAAGATGCGTGATGAGCGCCTGCTCTAGATCGCTCTCGCGAAACGCAGTATCGTCCGAGAAACCTAAAAACTCCAGTACATATGGGTCGCGGATGATATCCTCGGGGCGACGAGCCGGGGCGCTCTTTTGGATTTCCTGGGTGACGGCCTCCTTGTCCTTGCTGGCAAGTAGGCGCTCGCGGAACATGGTGTTGATCTGGCGTTCGAGCTGACGCGTGCTCCAACGAGAATCGGCGCATTCGTTCATGTACCATGTTCGAGCATCAGGGTCGGTTATACGCGATAACCTGCGGTAATGTGTCCAATTCAATTCGGAACGCAGCGCGTTCCGGATTGGGAACGCAAGATAAAACTGACGCATGTATCTTAAGCTTCTGGCGTTGAAGCCTCTGCCAAAATCCTTAGTCAATCTAACGGCAAGTTCGTCGATCAGTGCATCGCCATACTTGGCGCGCTCCTCTCCGCCCTGTTCATCAACAATACTCTTGCCGATCTCCCAATATGCCTCAACCATCGCAAAGTTAACGGCGGTATAGGCCTTGTCGCGAGCGGCGTTGAGAATCGAGGAGACCTGCTTGTAAAAACCTTCGGGCACGATTGCCGATTCTCCACGGTTTACTAGTTCACCCATCACTGTCGCCCCACTTTCCTCTTGTGGAATGCATCTTTAACGCATTTAGTTTAAAGCCTCGCGCGGACACGAATTGCTATGTTGTCTGGCACCTTCGCATGGGAGCCTTGCGGTGGTTAAAATGTGACCATAGAGGCAGTTTTAGCGAACCCCGCGGGAGTGACGCGTATGGACAACAACACGCTGCTGTTCCAGGACAAAGGTTCGGGTAGGTTTAAAGACGTCAAGATCTACCCTAACCGCATCGAGGTGCTCAAGAAGGGCACTTTTGGTGGCAAGCACACCGAGATTGTTTATCTTAAGGACATTACGGGGGTCAGCAGGATCAAGGGCCGCGACGTTTTCCTACGTAACAGGCTGTTGACTGCCTGTGTCTTTAGTCTGAGCAGCCGCTCCCAAGCTCAGGAGTTCGTGAATGCGCTGAACATGGTGATGTAGCCGATAACGGTGTTCGGGCTAAGGTAAAAATCGGGGCGCAGAACGGTATTCTGCGCCCCCCCAATTGAGTCGATGTGTCTAAAAGGCGGGCTTGCCTATTCGCTGTCGTCCCCAACGTTTTCGCGGTCATTGGCAAGCATCGCCGCGCCGGCGACCGTTGTCGCCACGGCGGCGGCAGCGAGCCCGGCGGCAACGCCAGAGCCGTCGCCCGTGTCGGCGAGTTTTCCGGTCGAGCCCTTGCTCTTGTTGCCGCCGCCGTTCTTGTCGGCGCCGTCTGCGTTGGAACCCGTGCCGCTACCGGTGCCGCCTGCACTGCCCGAGGCCGCTACGGTAAAGCTTGCGGCTCCATCGCTGGCGAGCGTGTAGCTCTGCGCCGCGTCGCCCAAGAGACCGTTCACGCGCACCCAGTACGTTCCCGCGGTAAATGCCTCGCCCTCGGCCATCGCCGTTCCCGGAGCGCCGTTCGCGTCGTGCACAAACTCGAGCTGGGCCGTGCAGGCATCGGTTTCGAGCTTGCCCTCGAGTGATGCCGCAATCTTGGCGCGCACGTCTTCGCCGGCCTTAAGGCCTTCGAGTCCCTCAAAATGGGGCGTCAGCGCGCGTGGATCGATATCGATGGGCACGGAGCCCCGCAGCTCCGTAACGGTCTCGTTGCCCAAGGCGTCGACATCCACATATTCGATGGCAAACGCATGGCCCGAAGCTGCCACGTTGAGTACGTTGCTGCTGTCGACGAGGCGGAAATGACCCTCGCCAACGGTCTTGCCATCCTGGAATGAGGCATCGCTCAGCGAGTCGCCGTACGTCATGCGCATGCGGGTCGGGAGATAGTACGGGAGATAGTACGAAGCCGTCTGCTTGTGCTCCGTATCGTAATTGCGCTGGTAGATGCTCCGGGCCAGCGCCGCATCAACAAAGTCGGATGCGATGATGCCAATGTGCTTGAGGTAATCTGACTTTGTATCCTCGATGCCGCTGGGATTGATGTACGGGCTCTTATACAGATGCTCGTTGACTACTCGTGCCGAGGTAAAAGGATTGCCTCCGTGCGACAAGCCCGTGCAGCTGGTGTAGTTGATAGACCAGCAACGCTCCAGGACTTTCTCCTTGGCCCCGTTATCGTCCTCGACATCTACCTCGTTGCGCGTGCGCCCGGTCGTTTCCTTCAGCGCATTATCGACCCAGCTGAGCTTGTCGGTTCCCGTGAGTTTGTACTTGTCCTGGGCATATACCTTGGTGCAATAGGGCTCTTCATTGCCCGTTTCCCCTATGGCTTCAAATCCCCGCGCGTCTTGGACGAGACACATCGACTGCCCGGAATGCGCCTTGATCTTGTCATCCCATTGGGTGAGGTCGAGGCCCCACGTGTGGCCGCTTACGCTGTTGCCGGCGAGCCCAAATCGACGCAGCAGGACGATCTTTCCGCGCACCTCGCCCAGCGTGGGGACGTGGCTCGACGTGTAGAACAGGTTGGGGTTATCGGCCATAACCTTGGCGAAGGCCGTCGTTATGCTTTCGTCGGTAGCCTCATCGTTGCCGCGCGATGCGAGCATGATGAGCGCTTCTGACGGGTTTTCGTTCAAAAATGTTTTGAAGTACCCGATGACATCGGAGAGATGCAGATAGTTCCCGTCTTTTTTGAGTAGGTAGAAAATCCCGTGGTCGATGCCGGGGTCATCGCCCTTTCCGAGCCGGATATCAAAATAGCGAATGCCTTCGAGCAACTGCGTGGGAATGTAATCCTGCTGGCATTTTACTTGCGAGGATTGGGGCTCAGTGTCGTTGTCCACGCTGCAGGTGCCCGAATCGTGCGTACCCGGGATGCTCAGCTCGTCGAGGAACTTGTCGTCGTCGACGTATTTCATCCAACATGGTCCGTCGACGTAGCTGCTGTACGTGATCCAGTCGAGGCTGCTAACCGTGGCATCGTTCTTTTTCATGTCGTAACCGATAAGTTCGAGCTCCCACGGAATGCTCTTACTCTTATGGCAGATCTTATTGTTGTCCTGGTCTTTGCCGTTCGATTCTATTGCTAGGTACTTAATGTCTTTTTTCTCGGTTTCTTTCTCGACCGTGCGGTCTCGGATGATGTAGGTTCCGTTTGATTGACGCTCGAACGCAAAAGCGCGGCTGGGCTTGTTGTCATACTCGCCGCCCCATACGTGGATGACCTTTCCATCTTTGTCCGAGTCGTCGTCGACCGACCAAATGCTGTAGCCCGTCTTTTTATGCTCTTCGAAATTGAGCAAGGTGCGGATGGCGTACCAGTTTGTATCGTCCTTCTTGGTCGTTACGTTCTCAAGGATGAGCTTGCTGGACGTGCCGTCGTTAAACAGGTGGCAGACGTTGCCGCGAACGTTGCCGTCTTGGTTGACGCTCGCGGTGCGAAAATAGCCCGCGGGGCGAAGGCGAATGACGAAATTGTGGAGGCTGTCCGACGCTGTGGCAGCGTCGTCTGCAAATGCCGCGCGCACGGGAAGGCCCAATCCCGCGGTTTCGGGCAGGCTTACAAAAGGCGACAATGCTGCGAGTCCTAGGCCCAACGTGAATGCTCGACGGCTGATGGCGTGGTGTTCGGTCATAACTCCTCCGTTCGCAGGGTGCGGTTATGCGCTCGTTTTGGATACTATACTGCCCAGATGTTTAAAGGCGTCGGCTTAAATTGTCTGCATGGCGCTATTGATCGGCGGGCGGACGTGCTGAGGCGCTTGTCTATTGGTGCTACTGGCGCGCTTGGGATAGTTTTGGAGTCCGGCATCCTCGCGTTCGCCAGCTACCGGCATAAGAAAGGGAGGGCCGGTGAGCCGACCCTCCCTTGGTACGAAGCGCTGGGTTACTGTCGCTTGCTTCGCTGCGCTCGTGTTTCCCGTTGCGCTCGCCAGTCGCTTAGCGCTTAATCTCGATATCGTCGAGCTTAACATCCATAGCCTCGGTCTTGGCCTTGGCGATATCATCGGCAAATTCCAGGGACTTCATCATGGTCTCGACGGCGTCCTTGTGCTCTTCGACGTTGTCGATGCTCACGTAGACGCTGCCGCCGCCGGCTTCGGTGAAGTACTCAGTCGTCACGCCGCCCGAGTGTGTATAGGAAGCGTTGCGCCAAGTCTTGCCGTTGTACTTGACGGGGTCATTCTCGGTCCACTCAAAGCTGGCCTTCCACTTTGCCTCGTAGTCGAACAGCTCATCGGCGTTCTTGTCAGAGTCGAAGACGGGGATGAAGCGATCGCTGGCGTGCTCGCTCTCGGTGAACTTAAACTGGGTCCTATCGGCCGTGTCGCCGGCAACGTCGGTGATCTCGACGCCCTCGGGAACCTCGACCTTAAACCAAATGAAGTCGGTCCTCATATCCACGGCTGGTTTTTCTGCTCCGCCGCCACCGCTACTGCCGGTAGCGCCGCCGCTGCCACCGCAGCCCACCAGGGCAACCGCGGCAAAGAGACTGATGCAGAGGGTGAGAATCGCAAAGGCCTTCTTTTTCATGGTCGTGTCCTCCTCGATCTGTAACCGCCCATGGATTACCTGTCTTTACTGTACGCGTGAGCAGCTCATTCGGGTGGGCCATGTGTCCCATTCTGGGGGCCGGATTTGCGCCGTTAAGTGGCAATATGTTCGGGCGCAAAAGAGGGGAGGGCCGGTGCTGTCGGCTCTCCCCGGGGTGAGGTGCCCGTTGTTTTAAAGGATCGCGTGTACGCGGGCGTTGCCCCAACAGGTTCCTTGTTTATAGATATGCCCCAGTTTGTGACGTCCGGAAGTCCCGAAAGGTGGGTCATGTTTCCCCATGTTTGCGGTGCCGACGCCTATCGTTCGTCATAGAAATCCGCGATGGCCAGGTGCGCTGACGCTTATGTACTTATGGGCTAGACTAAGCACCATTATGTGATCGATGCGGTCGGTCGGCGGTTGCCGCCCGACCGATGTATATGACTTGAAGGTGCATGCGTATGAGCCAAGAGATGATGGACAAGACCTGCCGCGGGTTTGCCGAGGCGCTTGCCGCGCGCGAGCCGGTTCCCGGCGGTGGCAGCGCGAGCGCCTTTGTAGGTGCGCTGGGCGCCTCGCTTTGCGGAATGGTTGCCCGCTATGGGGCGACAAACCCCGCGCTTGCCGATCGCGCAGACGATCTGACACGCGCGTTTGCCCAGGCGGATGAGTTGGCGCAGGAACTTGTGGGTCTGGTTGCCGAGGACGTTCGTGCCTACGGGCAGGTGTCCGCGGCGTACGGTATTCCGCGTGACGATCCGGCTCGACCTGCGGCGATTCAGGATGCGCTGCATGTGGCCGCTATGCCGCCGTATCGCATTATGGATGCCTGCGGGCGTGCGCTGGCGCTGCTCGAGGACATGGCCGACAAGGGTTCGCGTCAGCTGCTGTCCGATGTGGCGTGCGGCGCCGTATTCTGCCGCGCTGCCATGCAGGGCGCGAGTTTGACGCTCTTTGCCAACACTACGTCTATGAAAGACCGGGCGCGCGCCGAGGAGCTCGAGACGGCGTGCGATGAGCTGCTGGATACGTGGCTACCGCGCGCCGATGCGCTGGCGCGCCGCGCTGCCGACGCCGCCAGGAAGAGGGGATAGCCATGGCAGAGCTGCTCAAAGGGGCTCCCGTTGCCCGTGCTTTGACTGAGGAACTCGCTGCTCGCTGCACCGCCCTGCGCGAACGGGGTATCGTGCCGACGCTGACCATCGTTCGCGTGGGCGAGCGCGAGGACGATCTATCCTACGAGCGCGGCGCCCTCAAGCGCTGCGAGAAGGTTGGCATCGAGGCTCGCCGCGTTTTGCTTCCTGTCGATGTTTCGCAGGATGAGCTGCTGGCGGCTATTAAGGACATCAATGCCGACCCCGCTGTTCACGGGTGCCTGATGTTTCGTCCGTTGCCCGTTGGGCTTGACGAGGATGCGGTTGCTGCGTCGCTCGATCCCGCCAAGGATGTTGACTCCATGACGCCGGCCTCGCTGCTTACCACGCTTTCGGGGCGAGGCGAGGGCTTTGTTCCTTGCACGGCAGAAGCCGTGTTGGCGTTGCTGGACCATTACGGCGTTGAGCTGGATGGAGCTAAGGTTGCCGTTGTTGGTCGCTCGCTGGTAATTGGCCGTCCCGTTGCCGCCATGCTTACGGCTCGCAATGCCACGGTGACGACGTGCCATACGCATACGCGTGACCTGGCTGCCGAGTGCTGTTCTGCCGACATTGTTGTTGCCGCGGTTGGACGCGCGCGCACGATTGGCGCGGATGCGGTTCGCGAGGGCCAGACGATCATCGATGTTGGCATTAATTGGGACGAGGCTGCCGGAAAACTGGTCGGCGACGTGGATTTTGATGCTGCGGAACCGATCGTTGGCGCCATCACACCCGTGCCGGGCGGCGTGGGGGCTGTGACCACCGCAATTCTCGCCAAACACGTGATTGAGGCGGCGGAGCGCGCATCGAAATAGGCGTTTTGGGCTGTTTGAGGGGTTAGCCATATACCACGTGGTCAAAAAGCGCCAAATATGAGTACTGTTGCCAAGATAGTCATATATGTTTTACGTCTTTTGGGCTTCCTAACGATATTCATTCTCGTTATGAAGCCCATTTTATTGAACCTATGGGGAATAACGCTGCCTCGCTTTTGGACAAATAGGGATTTCCGGCACTCATTACAAGAAAATTTGCTGCTACTAAATTGGTGACAGTACTCATATTTGGCATTTTTTGACCACAGGGGTTCCGAGGGGGTCTCGAAGGGTCGCGGTTTCGCCCTTTTTGCGTCGAAGCGATACACTGTTGCCGTTTGATTTCTTCGCTCAAGGAGGATGCGCATGCCGTGCACAACGATTCTGGTCGGTAAGAACGCGAGCTACGACGGGTCGACGCTTGTCGCGCGTAACGAGGACTCGTCCAACGGGGTGTTTGAGCCCAAGCGTATGCGCGTGGTGCATCCCGACGAGCAGCCGCGCGTCTACACGAGCGTCCTGAGTCACCTGACCGTTGAGCTGCCCGATAACCCCATGCGCTACACGAGTGTCCCCGATGTTGTCCCGGGCCACGGCATCTGGGCCGAGGCCGGTTTTAACGAGCTCAATGTGGGCATGTCCGCAACCGAGACGCTCACCACCAATGAGCGAGTTCGCGGCGCCGACCCGCTCGTGGACTACGTGCCTGCCAAGGGCAACGAGGGTGAGGACGGCTATGTGCCGGCGCAGCCTGGTGGCCTGGGCGAGGAGGATATGGTGACCCTGGTCCTGCCGTATGCCAAGTCCGCCCGCGACGGCGTTCGTATCCTGGGCGACCTGCTCGAGCGCTACGGCACCTACGAGAACAACGGCATCGCCTTTAGCGACGTGGACGAGATCTGGTGGCTCGAGACCATCGGCGGCCACCACTGGATCGCCAAGCGCGTGCCCGACGACGCCTATGTGACCATGCCCAACCAACTGGGTATCGACAGCTTTGACCTGGATGACGCCGAGGGCGCCCAGGTCGATCACATGTGCTCCGCCGACCTGCGCGCCTGGATGGCCGAGTGGCATCTGGACCTGACGCTGGGCGTCGGGGGTGACGGTCCGGCGACGGTCTTTAACCCGCGCGAGGCCTTTGGCTCGCACAGCGACAGCGACCACGTCTACAACACGCCGCGCGCCTGGTACATGCAGCGTTGCCTCAACCCCAGCGACGTGTGGGATGGTCCCGAGGCCGACTACACGCCCGAGAGCGACGATATCCCCTGGAGCCGCGTGCCCGAGCGCAAGGTGACCATCGAGGACATCAAGTACGTACTCTCGAGCCACTACCAGGGCACGGAGTACGACTGCTACGGCAGCAAGGGCACGCCCGCTACGCGTGGCGCATATCGTCCCATCGGCATCAACCGCAACAGCCAGCTTGCCGTGTTGCAGCTGCGCCCCTATGCACAGTCGGCCTACCGCGCCGTGCAGTGGATGGCCTTTGGCTCCAACTCGTTTAACGCGCTGGTTCCGCTGTACGCCAACGTCGAGACCATGCCCGAGTACTATGCCGACACGCAGGCTCGCGTGACGTCCGAGAATTTCTATTGGGCAAATCGCCTGATCGGTGCCTTGGCCGATGTTCGCTTCCATGAGTGCAGTCGCGCGGTCGAGGATTATCAGGAGAAGGTCGGCGGCATGGGCCACAAGCAGATTCACGACGTTGACGCTGTCGTAGCCGCGCTGCCCGAGGCCGAGGTGCCTGCCGAGCTCGCCCGCGCCAACGAGGCCTTTGCCGAGCTCGTGCGCGTGGAGACCGATGCTCTGTTGGGCAAGGTGCTCTACACCACGAGCTGTGCCATGAAGAACTCTTTCGCGATGAATGACAACGTGAGGTAGGGATTTCCCGTCGATCGAATAGTGCTAAAACGCTTTGTCGCTTTCACTCAATCTTGGGTACAAGAACGCCAATGCAGTTGTTTGTGATTGGAGACAACCATGGTTATGAAACTCGATCAGCTTGTTAACGGCGCCATTAACGTGGGCTTTGGCGCTGCCGCCGTTGCTGTTGAAGGCGGCAAGAAGGTCCTCGACGACCTTAACACCAAAGGCGAGCAGGTCCGCAAGGACACCGCCACCCCCGATATCGCCCGCAGTGTGTCCGACATGTTCGAGCAGGCCGGCGGTACCATCTCCGACCTGACCGAGCGTCTGGGCATGCAGGGCGAGACCGCGGCCCAACGCGTGCTCGACGAGCTCATTCTGGCTCGCGTCCGCGTTATGACTGCGCCCGAGCGTACGGCCTTCCTGGCCCATGTGCGCGACATCGTCGATTCGGTCGAGGACAACGTGACCTCGGTGCCCGTCGAGTCCGTTGAGCCCGACGATGCGAAGGATACCGAAGAGGCCGAGTAGCAGCGCAGATGGCAGATTCCACCACCGATTACAACAATCTAGATCCCTTGGGTGACGAGGCGGCGGTTGTCGATGAGGTCGACGCCGCCGTCTCGGGCGCTCGCAAGAAGCCGCGCGCTGTCGATATGGTGTCCGAGGAGCCCGACGCGATGGCGCCGGACGAGGAATACCAGCTTACGCCGGCGGGTCGTCGCGAACGCATCGGGCAGATTGTTCGCCTGGTCAAAAAGTACCGCGTGTGGGATAACCTCACGCCGGTTCGTTTGCGCCGCCTGCTCGAGGAACTCGGCCCCATGTTCGTCAAGATGGGGCAGATTCTGGCCAACCGGTCCGAGATTCTGCCGCAACGCTTTTGCGACGAGCTGCGTCGTCTGCGCTCCGACGTGGAGCCGGTGCCGTACGAGGTCGTACTCAGTTGTCTGGAAGAAGAATACGGCCTGCGCCTGGGGGAGATGTTCGATGCGATCGACCCCAATCCGCTTGGTAGCGCATCGCTCGCGCAGGTGCACCGCGCTCGTCTGGTGACGGGCGAGGACGTGGCCGTCAAGGTGCAGCGCCCCGGTGCGCAGCAGGTTATGGCACAGGACATCGATATCATCCGCTCGGTGGTGCGTATCGTTTCCAAGTTCGTCAACACCGATCAATTCGTTGACCTGCACGGCGTAGTCGAGGAGCTGTGGACCTCGTTTCGCGAGGAGACCAACTTTTTGGCCGAGGCCAAAAACCTCAACGACTTCTACGAGTTCCATAAGAGCGTTCATGGCGTGACGTGCCCTAAATCCTATCTGGACCTGTGCACCGAGCACGTGGTGGTTATGGACTACGTCGACGGCATTTCGATCGCCGATCCTGAACGCTTGTTGGCCGAGGGCTATGACTTGGAAAAGATCGGTGCCGCAATCGTCGAGGATTACTCGACGCAGGTGCTTGATGACGGCTTTTTCCATGCCGACCCGCATGCGGGAAACATTATTCTCAAGGACGGCATCGTTTACTTTATCGACTTGGGCATGGTCGGACGCATGTCGAGTCACGATCGCGGTATCGTCAAGGACATGATTTTCGCCGTGGCCGAGGGTGACGTGCCCAAGCTCAAGGATTCGCTCATGCGCTTCGCCGTGACGCGTGGCGACTCGGCTGAGCTCGATCATTCGGCCTTTTTGTCCGATTTGGACTTTATCGTGGCTGACTTTGCGGGTCTTGACCTGAAGGATCTGGATATCGGCGAGTTTTTGACCTCGCTGTTAAACCTGGCGCGCAAAAACGACGTTGAGCTGCCGAGCGTGGTGACGATGTTCGCGCGCGGCATGGTGACGCTCGAGGGCCTGTTGACCGAGTACATGCCCAACGTCAACATGATTCAGATCATCCAGACGCATATCAAAAACGAAAAAAGCACTTATGCGCGCGTGCGTGATATGGGACGCGATCTTGCCGCGAGCAGCTATCGCGCGGCAAAAGGCTCGCTCGAGGCGGCCGAGTATCTGGGCTTGGCTTCGCGTATGCTCACGCGCGGCCAGCTTAAGGTAAACACGCAGATCATGAGCAGCGATAAGGCACTGCGACAGCTGGGCGGAATTATCGACCGCATGTCGATGGCAATTGTGATCGCCGGCCTGTTTATCGGTTCGTCGGTGGTGTACTACGCGCGCATCGAGCCGGTTGTGTTTGGTATCCCAGTCATTGGCTTTATGGGCTACGTGAGCGCGCTGGTGCTGGCGCTTATGCTGGGCCGCAATATCTGGCTCAACAGCCACGGCGGCAAGCGCTAGAGGCTGCGACCGTCACCGCATTTTCCTATCGCAAACAATAGCTTTTACCTTGGGCTTCGCCTGCGTGCGAGGCCCTTTTGCGTGATACCATTTTGACGGTAATAATAGATGGCCTAGATGGTGGTGCGGAGACGCACGAATGCGCGGTTTTCCTGCGCGTTTGGGAGAATCGGGGTGCAAGTCCCCGGCTGTACCAGTAACCGTAATTCCTCTTGGCTCGGGATGTTCGCGTCGCAGATCGGACGGCGCGCCTGAGCCGTTAAGGTTAAGTCGGATCGCCTCCCATCTTGCATGCGGCTGCGGCGTATGCCGCCGGTGTGCATAGGGCTCTGGAGGGAAGGGGACCCCGATGGGGGAACTCGAGCGCAACATGCGCGATGACGTGGGGCAGCCTCAAGGCAACGCTCCGAGTACAGACAATGGGGGACAAATGGATATGTTTGAGGACGAGCGCGAGCGCGCCTCGTTGCATCGCCGTGGCGCGATTGCACGCGGTGTAGCCAAGCGCTGCCTGGTGGCATTCCTGGCCTTCGCGATGGCCTTTGGCACCACACCGGCTCAGCTGTGGGCCGAGGGCGCCGAGGGCATTGCCGAGGCCGTGGCTCAGGCTGCGACACCGGGCGAGGACGGCTCTGGTGAGTCCGCGACAAGCCCTGCTGCCGACCTCAATGCGAGTGGCGTGGTGGCGAATGGGGGCACTGCCGAGCAAGATGCCGCCGCGACAGCTTCGGGCTCTACCGACAAGACTGAGGACGATAGCACTGCCGGCAATGAGGCGCCGGCTGCATCGACGTCTGATGCCTCGAAGCAGGACGCCGCCGTTGTCCCTGCCGCTGGAGAGGCCAAGGCTCAGCCTGCCAAGGCCGAGAGCCAGGATGTCTCTGCCACGTGCTCCGTCGTCGGCACCGACGCCAAGGGAGCCCAGCAGACCTGGGCCGCCGCCCAGCAGATCACGCTGAAGGAGGGCTCGACCGCGGCCGACCTCTCCGAGCAGCTCTTCAAGCAGGCCGGCCTCAAGGCCGACTACGACCCCAACGGCACCTATGGCTGGGCGCTCAACACGATCACGTCGCCCTTCGATAAGGACCGCAAGCTCGGCTACGACCCGGCGACCGGCGCGTACTGGCAGCTGTTCGTCAACGGCAGCGCCTCCGAGGTCGGCGCGGGCGGCCACACGCTCAAGGACGGCGACTCCGTCGTCTGGTGCTACTCGAAGTACGGCGACCCCGCGCCCGAGCAGGTTTCCGTCACGATGGAGATTATTGGTGAAAAGGCTGGGATAGCTCAGCGTTGGACGAGCCCGTCGACCCAGGTGTTTGTTAAGGGCACATCGATTAAGGATGCCTCTGCTGCTTACTTCGATGCCCTTGGCATAAAGTCAAAAATGTACGACCAATTCGGCTATTGGGGTGTCCATAGCCTCGTTTCTCCGCTTGATGGTACCGAGCTGTCCGGCGCTTGGTCGTTCTTTGTCAACGGCGTTCCTGGAACTCAACTCGATAACGACTACGTGCTTAAGTCGGGCGATAAGGTCGTTTGGGCTTACGCCCCTGGGGATACTTTGCCCGGTGTCGACAACGTTGTTCTTAATCCGAGCGCTGCACGCCCTAACTGGGATAGCGACTGGTCGGGCTTTACAAGTGCCGACAAGGTTACCGACGCACCTGTGCCCACTAAGGATGCAGATGAGAAATGGGTAAGCGAGCTTAAGACGCGTGCGGACGGCAATAAGGGTGTTTCCGATGCGTTGCTGATCGGTGACTATCTCTATGTGGCAGTTGGTTCTAAATTGCTCAAAAAGGATGTCGAGACGGGCAAGACCGTTCTAGAGTCACCTTTGGCTGCTGCAATTGATTCCACCTCACGCATGGTATATACCAATGGTGTTGTGCTTGTTCCGCTTTCAGGCGGTCGTCTTCAGGCCTTAACGGTTGATGTGCTTGCGACGGTTTGGGTTACCGATGGGTTGCCGGCCGGTCCCGATGGCGCGCAGCAGTCGCTTGCTTCTGTTTCGGTTCGCGATGGCTATGCCTATTTTGGTACCGCTTCGGCCGATTGGATTGACTCGAGTGACGGCTACCTGCTTTGTGTTCGTATTTCTGACGGTAAAGTCATGTGGCAGCACAAGAATGAAAACAGCAAGGGCTATTACTGGGCTGGCATGGCGTTCTCGGGCGACTATGGCGTTATCGCGGATGATTCAGGCACTGTCAGCACGGTTGATCCTTCGACTGGAAAGACCGTAGCAAAGCTTAAGATCGCCGATCGCGTTCGCGCGAACGTGCTTGTTGATGGGGCTACTGCTTACGTTGTGAGTGCCGATGGCACGCTCCATAAAATTGCTATCGCTAATGATGGGGCCCTTTCAGAACTGGGTAAAGTTACGTTTGGCAGCAGCTCGACCTCTACACCCGTGTTTGTCAACGGTAAGATTGTAGTTGGCGGCACGTCGATTGAGTCCTTTATGGGCGGTCCCCAAAACAGTCTTACGAGCCACTATGGTCAGCTTGCAATTATCGACGCCGATACGCTTACGGTCGATTATTCAATTTATAAGGCAGACGGTAACTTCATCCGCGAGGATTCTTCTGCAAGTGGTTTTACGGGCAGCGGCGATGTTAAGTCACAGCCTGTGGTTTCCATTCAAGATGGTCATACCTATGTATACTTTACGTCCAACAATAATCCTGGCGGCATTTATCGCTATCGCATAGGTGACGAAGAGGCTGAGCTGCTCTATAGACCGTCGGCCGAGAACCAGCAGTACTGCATGTCGTCGATTTCGGTCGGTTCTGATGGTTCACTCTACTACGCTAACGATTCGGGCAAGTTGTTCGCGATTAAGGGAAATGGCCAGAAGGTCAATCGCTATACTGTCTCGTTTGACGCAAATGGTGCAGATTCTATTGTGCTCGATTCCCAACGTATTAAGGCTGGTAAAACTGCTACGGAGCCTGCTGTAAAACCGCGTCGCAAGGGCTATACCTTCGGCGGTTGGTATACCGATGAGGCGTGCACGCAAGCGTATGACTTCAGTACGCCGGTGACGGCCGATCTGACGCTGTATGCCAAGTGGACCAAGAATGCCACCAATTCTGGTGACAATGGCGGTTCTGGCTCCAGCGGCGGCAGCGGTTCTGGTACTGGTACCGGCACGGGCACTGGTACGGGTTCCGGCGCTGGTTCCGGCTCTAAGGGCCCGCAGGCCGGCGGCGCTATCGCCCCGGGTCAGAAGCCGGTGACCAAGACGACGGTGTCGACCAAGACCGAGACCAAGGAAAACAAGTCCGACAAGAAGGGCTCCGATAAGTCCGACAAGAAGGATGAGAAGAAGTCTGAGAAGAAGGACAGCAAGTCCGACAAGAAGTCCGATTCCAAGTCCGATACGGGCGCTGCTTCCACGACCACTGCTAAGAAGTCCTCTGGTGCTTCCGAGCAGGAGACGGGCACCAACCCGCTCGCCATCGTTGGCATCGCCGCCGGCGTGATTGGCCTTGCGCTCATCGCCGTCTTCGTGCTGACCAAGCGCGGCAAGGGTGACGGTAATGCCCGATAAGCCCAAGGAGACCAACGGGCAACAGCCCGACTCCTCGTTTATCCAGCTCGATGATCCAAAGCAAAAGGGCGCCGCTTCGGCGGCGTCCGCTCCTCGACGGAAGGCGCTCCTTGGCGTTCTGACTGCCGCATGCGTCGTTCTGATCGTGGTCTCTCTGGGCTTTGTTCATCCCTCCGAGAGCGGTGCTTGGTCCATTGATTGGATCGTCCAGACCGTGGCGGGGGAGAGCATCGTCGCCAAGGATGGCAATGGGTCCGGCTCGACTGTCGCTTCGGGCAAGGCCGGGTCCAAGGATTCCAAATCTTCTGATGATACGAATGACGGGTCTAGGGGTTCTGACAAATCTGACTCCAAGAAAGATTCCGAGTCTTCGGACAAGGAATCGGACAAGAACTCGGATAGCAAGAAGTCCGGCGAAAAAGGAGCAGGAAATAAAAAGACTGACAACAGTCAGTCGGCTTCTCAGAATTCGGCAACGTCCGGTGGGCCTTCTGCCGTTCCTGATAACAGTAATGCCCCCTCGGGCAACCAGAGCGTCTCTCAGGAGTCTAGCTACGTTACCGTGACTGTCTCGGTTACTTCGAGCGCTGTGGGCAATCCTGTGTCCGCTGGTGGTACCTACACCTTTAATGAGGGAGCAACTGCCTACGACGCTCTCTGCGCGCTGGGTATTTCTATAAATGCGCGTGGCTCGTCGTTTGGCACTTATGTTGCCGCCATCGGTGGCCT
>CABSNF010000032.1 GCA_902478995.1 uncultured Collinsella sp. | reverse complement strand
TTCGTCGGCAGCGTCAGATGTGTATAAGAGACAGTCCGCGAGCTCGTCGCTCCAGCGGTTGGCGACGATAACGTCGCAGCCGGCCTTGAAGGCCTCCAGGTCGTGGGTCACCTCGGAGCCGAAGAACTCCGGCGCGTCCAGCGTGGGCTCGTAGACAACCACGGGCACGCCCTTGGCCTTCACGCGCTTCATGACGCCCTGGATGGAGCTCGCGCGGAAGTTGTCGGAGTTGGACTTCATCGTCAGGCGGTAGACGCCCACGACCGGCTTCTCCTTGCCGGCGTACACGCGGTCCCAGACCATCTGCAATACCTCGTCGGCCACGAAGTCCTTGCGGGTGCGGTTGGCCTCGACGATGGCCTCGATCAGGTTCTGGGGCACGTCCTTGTAGTTCGCAAGCAGCTGCTTGGTGTCCTTGGGCAGGCAGTAGCCGCCGTAGCCGAAGCTGGGGTTGTTGTAGTGGCTGCCGATGCGCGGCTCCAGGCACACGCCGTCGATGACGTCGCGGGTGTTGAGGCCGCGGACCTCGCAGTAGGTGTCGAGCTCGTTGAAGTAGGCCACGCGCAGCGCCAGGTAGGTGTTGGCGAAGAGTTTGACGGCCTCGGCCTCGGTGGTGCCCAGCACGAGCTCGGGGATGCCCACGGTACCGTCGGCGTTCACACGCTCCAGCTCAGCGGGGTCGGCGCCCTGAGCGAGCAGGCGGGCAAACTTCTCGGCCGCGGCGACGGCCTGGGCGTCGCCCTTGGGCGCGCCGACAACAATGCGGCTGGGGTGCAGGTTGTCGTAGAGCGCCTTGCTCTCGCGCAGGAACTCGGGACTGAAGAAAATCTTGCTATCGCCCAGCCTCTCGCGCAGGCCCGCGGTATAGCCGACGGGGATGGTCGACTTGATGACGATCCAGGCGTCCGGGTTCACCGAGCGCACGGCGGCGATGGCGGCCTCGACGGAGCTCGTGTCGAAGAAGTTCCTATCGCTGTCATAGTTGGTGGGCGTGGCGATGACGGCGTAGTCGGCACCCGTGTAGGCCTCGGCCACGTCGACGGTGGCGTGCAGGTCGAGCTCGCGCTCCCCCGCCTTTGCTTCCGCCAGGAATCGCTCAATCTCGTCGTCCTGGATGGGCGACTCGTAGTTGTTGATCTTCGCGACCTTCTCAGGCACGATGTCCAGCGCGTGCACCTCGTTGTGCTGCGAGAGCAGGACGGCGAGGGACAGGCCGACGTAGCCGGTACCGGCGACAGCGATCTTCATGTCATTCTCCAATTGTCAAAGAACAATAATTCGCATGAAAAATGGCCCCTGTTACAGGGCCATGATTTCCTAAATGTTGTAGTAGCGCTTATACCACTTGGCAAAGGCCCTCAGGCCGTCCTCGAGTGGCGTCGCGGGCTTGTAGCCCAGGTCGCGCTGGAGCGCCGTGGTATCGGCGTAGGTGACGGGCACGTCGCCCGGCTGCATGGGCACGAGCTGCTTGTGGGCCTCGAAGTCGTAGTCCGCAGGCAGCACGCCCTCCTCCACCAGCACGCGTTGCAGCGTGTCGACGAAGTCGAGCAGGTTCTCGGGATGAGAGTTGCCGATGTTGTAGACGCGGTGCGCGGCGAGGGGCAGCCCGTCCTCGCCCATCTTCACCTCGGGGGCGGCGTCCATGACGCGCCTGACGCCCTCGACGATGTCGTCGACGTAGGTGAAGTCGCGGCGGCAGTCGCCCATGTTGAAGATCTTGATGGTCTCGCCGCGGCGCAGCTTCTCGGTGAATCCGAAGTAGGCCATGTCGGGCCTGCCAATGGGGCCGTACACGGTGAAGAAGCGCAGGCCGGTGGCCGGGATGGAATAGAGCTTGGAGTAGGCGGCGGCCATGAGCTCGTTGGACTTCTTGGTGGCGGCGTAGAGCGAAACCGGCGAGTCGACGCGGTCCTCCTCGGAGAACGGAACTTTCTTGTTGCCGCCGTAAACGGAGCTTGAGCTAGCGTAGACCAGGTGCCTGACCGGGTGGTGGCGGCAGGCCTCGAGGATGTTGAAGAAGCCAACGAGGTTGCTCTCGAGGTAGGCGCGCGGGTTCTCGATGGAGTAGCGGACGCCCGCCTGGGCGGCAAGGTTCACCACGACGTCGAAGCAGTTCTCCTCAAACAGGCGCTCGATGAGGGCGGCGTCGCACAGGTCGCCGCGCACGAAGGTGAAGCGGCCGTCTGTGTCGGCCTCGGCCAGCATGTTCAGGCGCGCGTCCTTGATACCGGGGTCATAGTAGCTGTTGAGGTTGTCGAGGCCGATGATCACGTCGTCAGATTCATCGAGCAATCTCTTGACGAGAAACGCGCCGATAAAACCGGCGGCTCCGGTAACGAGCACTTTTCTAGTTTTCATATAATCTCTTTCATTAGGTAGGTTAGAAATCTAAATTTGCACCTTGCGGTTAATATATCCACCCGTTGCGTTATCTCGAGAAATCACGCGACAAGGATTACCTAGCACAATCGAGTGGCTAGGAACGTCGCAGTTCACGTACGCCCCAGGGGCAATAAGGACATCGTTTCCCACCGAGATTTTGCCGACCAAGGTCGCGTTGACGCCAATCCAGACGCAATCCCCAATTACCGGAGCACCCTTGCGTTTCCCGCGGTTCTCCTGGCCGATGGTCACACCCTTATGCAGGTTGCAATTCGAGCCGATGATGGCTTCCGGGTTCACCGTGATGTTGTAAGCGTGGCCCAGGTAAAGGCCCGGTCCGATATCACTTGAGCGGGATATCTCGAGTCCATACCTTTCGCGCATATGCTGCAGCATCAACCTCCAGATAGGATTGGAGGAGCGCTGGGTCTTTCGGAGCACCCATAGAAATCTGAGGGCGTGGTCAGTCATAAGTGAAGCGTCTTCTCCATAACGCTGCCAATCGGGGCACCCCCCCCGTTTTTGTTTACCAAACATAAGTTACATAGCCAATCTATTAGAGAAATCTCGAATAAAGCGAATTAAGTTGTTTGCGAGTCGACGGGAAAATCTCGCAGCACAGTGCGTAAACAATCACACACATGATTATCCCAGCGATGGTCGGGAGACAGATGCTATCAAGAACCCAGCCAGAGGTGAACATCACGACGGAGCAAGCAAAAATCGGAAGCAAGCGAGCAATCATTTTGCCAACAGGGAATTTGATAAAGACTTTGAGGATGAAGACGTCGATTCCGATGGCTACCAGACGTAAAAGTGAGCTATAGAGCGCAAACTCATTAAAGTCGAGGGATGCGGCATAGTAAGTTACTGGAACCATGACTAGGAGATAGGAGACCTGCGAGGCAAAGGATAGCTTTGGTCTGCCCTTAGCTCTGAAGACCTCGCTTGCATAATAGCCGACCGGAATCACTACGGCACTGCTTAAGGCCCATAGACCAAACATCAAAGAGCCCTCAGACCACTGCGGTCCAAGCACGAAGGTAGTCACGAAGTCACGGTAAAGAAAAATCCCGAAACCCAGGGGCACGACGAACAAGGCGACCTTTTCCTGCATATGGAAAAAGGCGAGCTGAAACGATTCATCGTCACTCTGCCTTCGAGAAAGTTCGGCAAATAGCACGGGAGTAGTCGCACTCGTGATGATGCCCATGCCGGTATTGACCATCGAGATTGATGTCTTGTAAAGACCAAGGTAGTACGGAGTTAACAGGGAGCCTACGATGAAAGTTCCCATCCAAGACGTAAGCCAAATGGAAAACTGCTCGAGAAGCGTCCATGAACTGAATGACAGCATCTCCTTCAATTCGGCAAATGAGTAAAAAAAGGAAGGCTTCCAATCCGACTTAAGGGTCAAGACTAGAGAATTCACCAAGTTGCCGATAATAGTGCCGATCACAAGCGACCAGAAGTCGAAACCGAGAAGCGCTAAGGGTACAGTAACAAACAAAGGGACGAGGGCCACTGCGACCCTGACGACAAATAACTCCTTAAAGGAGAAGGCCCTGTGAAACAGCGCAAGCTGGATGCTGCTCAAGGCGGTAAGGGGAAGAGAAGCACAAGCGACGATGAGGACGATTCCAAGGCCATCGTTGCCCACAAGGGCAGCAAGAGGCTCGTTGAATAAAGCTACGAGAGACCAGAGTGCTAAGGAGACGAACAAGTTCGTCACAAAGGCGACGTTAGCACTTCGGAAGAGATGGGACTTGTCCCTGAACTCGTGCTGGATGAGGTACTTCTGAAAACCCGCATCCGAAAGCATGTCCGCGAAGCTCGTTACCATGGTAACGGTAGCCACAACACCGAAAGCCTCTGGTGCAAGAATATGCGCAAGGGCAATCTGGGTAAGCGGTGATATTAGCTTAACGACCACCTCGGTCACAAGGGACCATTTGGTAGCCGAAGAAGCCTTTTGAGTTAATTCGTCAGTCATCTTCCTTCAATCATTTTTTCCCAAAAGCTAAGTCAAGATCAATAAAGGAACCAAGAAGAGAGTCGTCCGCATCATCTATAGCGCCGAACCCGCCATCGTTGAAAAGCGTAAGCTCGCCGAAGATGAGCCTATCCCCCGCTAAATACCAATCAGCGCGCATTTCTGGGAACCCTTCGGTAAGAACTGAGCTGTAATTGAGCATCTCGTTAAGTCTCGAAGGAGCAGGGATCTTATAATTGGACTTGGGTATGTCGCCCCATTCGAGATCAGGCAGGGAATCCCAACTTGGAGTGAAATAGTCGCACGTATGGTTGGAAAAACGCCCGCGATGAACTTCGATGAGCTTTGGTACGCCATTAAAACAGCTGACCTTATAGTCTGCCGGAGAGTTATCACGTTTCACAATGCCATGGACCCACAATATCGTTGTTTCATTTTGGAAGAACCCCCCCCCCGATACTATCGGGGAGTTGTATCCAGGAGCCGAGCTTTTCATCCCACAAGGAAGGGTCGAACTCCTCAAAACCACCGCCTGGGAAGAATGTCAGTTCTCCAAAGTAATACTGACCGGCAACCTCATAAAAGTCGGCCCGAACGAACGGAATCTCCTTTGATAGCAGCTCAGCGTCAGAAACCATTTGTTTCAAGCTTGCAGGTGCTTTCGGAGGAATGTCCGCGTTGGGATAATGCCTGGTAAACGGCAGATGGTTCCATTCGGGGTCGAAGAAATCAACGCGCAAGTCGCCCTCGGATCGATCGGTGCAAGTGAACTCGCAGCAGGCCTTTCCATCAAAACACATAATCTTGTAATCAGTCAGATCGCTTTTGCCCTCAGAAGGATCAAGATACTCCTCGGCGAAAACACATGGTTTGACATCCTTATACGGCCACTCTCGTGTACGCCAGAAGTAATTGGTCTTAAGGTGCTTCGCCAATTTCTTCTTCGCAGCATCGAGATCAAATGTGCTTCGGTCGCTGCAGATGGCAACGCCTCCGCAATCGTGATTTGTCTTGAGGACGAACCGGTCAGGAAGATCCGTGATATCGATATCCTCAACTTCCTCCCACATCGCGTAGGTCTTGGTGACATGCTCCACGCCGATACGCTCCGCGACCCAAGGTTTCACTCGATACTTATCCACTAGAGTGTTGTAAAGGGGGTTCTTATCATGCAATTTAAGCCACTGAAGCTTTTCATTGAATGTCTTTGGATTTTTAAGATCGAGCTTTTCACCAACCGTCCCCCTAAACATTGCCTTTAGATGGGGCTCATCGGGGACCCAATTGGTGAGCCCATATCCAGCAGCAAAAACGTATGCTATCCAAGGGTTATTAATAAACTTTGAAAGCTTGTTCACTTGAAACTCCTGAATTACAGTGGATGACTAAATTAAAGTTGCCATACTGTTGGCAAATAAAGCGATTGAGATAGGCACTACGAAATAAAAACTCAGCACTCGTCCATGTCTGCCAAAACAATGCATCATCAAATAAGGAATAAGAATGGCTAAGAAAATAGAATAATAAGAGAGAACTCGTCCCATGATGACCATTGAATATGATGCAGCCTGGAGACACAGCGCTAGACTCAGCGCAAAAATAGAGACTTTCACCATTTGAGGACTTTTTTCGAAATCATTCGTATCCCGAAGCGCGAAAAGAACAACAACCGCCACAAATAAGAGAATGACAAGCATGCTAAAGCTTCCGCCTTCAACATCATATTTAGAACCAACAAAATGAGCATACTGCGGAAAAATCTTTACAGCCACCATTGCCAAAGCGCGCCCAAGAGCAAGGAAGAGAAAGGAGACAGGAATCGCAATCTTAAGTAAGTGCATTACATCTATTTTTTTGTAAAACCAGAGAAGAGCGAAGCATATCGATGATGAATGGAAGGCCATGGCAAGAACTATGGTGAGAACAAATGGAATTGGTTTATTAGAGTCGATCCAACGAGTTGAAAATAAACAAATCGAAAGAGCAATCATCTGGCGGTAAACGCCTAGGCTATATGCAAAGAGGCTTAAAGCGCAGTAGATAAGAAAGCTGACATAGGGAGATTCGCTATAGCGTATAAAAAAATCAAATACCAGTGGATAAATCAAAATACCGATAATAAAAAAGAATGCATGGTCAGATAAATAGAAATGAGCGCAAATTTTCGTAAGCAGGAAGTAAAGCGGTTCATAATCGTATGGCCATACGAGCTTAGCGGTAAACACCTCACCCCACGAGATGCCCGCATAGTAATGTAAGGATCCGAGGTAATTTGGATTATCCGCTCCGACTGTAATATCGCGGACAGCCACGAAACAGATAAGGGCGACGCAAAGGCAGACGGCGTACGGCGTCCAGTTAACATCCTTTAGCCCATCGCTCTTTCGGATATCTCCGCCCTCGCAAACCCCCCTATAGATAAGGGCAACGATTCCAGCAATGATGATAAAGGTTAAATATGGAATCATTTACTGTAACTCCCGAGCGTTATCGTCGGCTCCATAGACCAGGGTAACGAATCGCTTGACTTCTTCATTGATGTCATAACCGGCATCTGCCATCTGATTTCGTTTATCAACTCTTGCTGCTTCGCCAGCACACAACACCGAATTAACCCAAAGATCAGTATCAGTAAAGGGCAGGAACGCAACATCGCCTGTGACATTTACTTCTCTCGTTACCGTGTCAGAAACGACGCAATGAAGGCCTGCGGCCTGAGCTTCAATTACGACATTTGGCATGCCCTCATATAATGATGGCAGAACGAAAACATCGAATGCAGACAATAAAGCCGGGATATCAGAGCGCAGGCCAGTAAAAATGATATTAGAAAGTACTCCCAAAACTTTTGCTTGCTCACGAATATTGTGCTCAAGCTCACCCATGCCCACCAACACGAGACGGGCGTCAGATCTTTGTTTTAGTAATTCAGCAAATACTTTAAGAAGGAATTCATGGTTCTTCTGAGCAGTAAAGCGCCCAACATGTCCAACAACAAGAGAATTGTCGTTTAAACCGAGTTCATTGCGAATTGACCTACGCATTTCAAGAGAAAACTGATATTGATTAAGATCAAGAGCATTGTGAAGATATCGAACTTCACCTCGCCTAATGGCTTTAGGACCAAAAGCATATTCGGCAGCAAGTTCAGAAGGTGCAATCTTTACATCTGCAATTGAGGTCAAAGGTCGGCGAATAGCTTTCTGAATAAACTGACCAATAACACCCTTGCCGTCACTGGCGTTACTTGAACGCATAAAAAGTCGAGATGCACCCGCTTTCTTGGCAACCCAGAGATCTATTGCTGAAAGTGCATCCGATCCAATACGAAGCACGTTGGGGCATCCATCATCACGAACTGCAAGTGTGAGCTCGCGTCGGTAGGCAGAAAAATCTTTCGTTTTACGAGTGATTCTAAAAACTCTGCCTCCAAGGCGTTCGATTTCGTCTTCGTAATAGCCTCGCTTATCGCCGGAAACAACAAAGTCCATCTGATAACGCGTTCGATCTAGCTGTCGATACATCTTCATTAAGAATGTTTCAGCACCACCTGTGTCCATATTCGACACAATGCAGAGCAGTCGCTGAGGTTTATTGTTTGTGCACATCGAAATTGCTTTCAACAAGAAGCTTGAATGTCCTCAAGCCCGTTTCGTACGAGTAGTCGTGCCCCTTGTGAAGGCAAGATTTTTTCATTTCAAGCAGCTGCTTGGGCAGCCTGGGATTAAGTAGGATATCCAGCAACGCCTCACGATTGCAGAATTCATACGTCAAGCCCGTTTCGCCTTCTTTGACCATCTCGGCATAACTTGGCCATTGCGACGCAATTACGGGGATACCGGCACAGTAAGCATCGACCACGGTGCCTGGGACGCCTTCGCCCGGGCACCTCGTTGGAAAGGCCAATGCGAGGTACCCGTTAAGGACAGACGTGCTCTCTCCTGCAGGCGCTACGCCCTTGTAGGCAACTTCAGAGATGTCACAGCCGGCCATCAGTGCATCGAAGTGCTCCTTATACTCGGGCAGCACATTTCCGTAAATATCGAGTTTGAAGGCGATGCGACCAAGACGGCCGTTCGCCTCGCGAACGGCCCACACGACATCATCGATACCCTTGTCCTCATAGATACGGGAGAAAATTGCTAAAGGCCATGGCTCACTGGACGGCCGCTCAAGCTCGGAGGACTCCAGCAAAGGCAGACGCTTGTAGTTATATACAACAAGCACGTTGTCGAAGCCTTGCTCGATGAGCAGATCTTTAACTCGGTCGGACTCAACGAGTATCGCATCGAATGATTTGAGGTTCTTAGTGAGGAAAGACTGTCCAGCGATAAACTCGGCGAGCCACCCACCGACAACCGAGTACACGGCTTTGCAGCCATATCGATTTCGCAGGAAAACGAGCAACGGTGCGAAGACCTTCACCCCGTTGTGCGCCGGGAGCATAACGAGGACGTCCGCGAACTTCGCGAGCTCGATACATTCGCGCAGAAGGGCAAAGGGATGCTTCTGCCATCCACGTGTGTCGACAAAGCGGACATTCTCATTCCCGCAGACATCGCGTAGCAGCTCACGGACCGTACGAGTCTTCACGATCTGGCCGTCCGCCATGTCAAGCCCCTCGGCGAAGTGACCGATAATGCCCACCCTTTTTATGTGTCTAATCATTTCCATCTATAGAAAGCCTTGCCTCGCATGTTCAGTCACAGTTGTTAACGTACTTCATCTTCTTGTACGCACCAAAAACAAGATTAATGAATGTTCTCCAGCAAGCGAGCGAAGCGCACATGCCCTCGCCCTCGTGCCAAAGTACGTAGAGATGAGCGACCTGGCCCCTAAATCCAACGCCGTGCGAAACGGACGAGGTTCTCACCCGATATCGCCCGAGAACCTCGGGCAGCAGCAGACAGTCCGCATTGGCAGAAACCTTCAGCCACATGGCGTAGTCGTTGTGCTTCTTCAGGTCCGCAATCTGCACCACGCCAATCTTCCGCCTGTCGTACATCACGGTCAGGCAACCCGGCCAGCAGAAGCGGCGCATGCCAGCGCGCGTTATGCGCTTCGGACCCGAGAAGCGACGCCCCAGAGATCTTCCGCCCTCGTCAATCGTCTCATACTCCGTGTACGAGAAGCTGCAGCCGTTTTTGCTCATGAACGCCAGTTGCTTCTTGAGCTTCTCCGGCTTCCAAAGGTCATCGCTGTCCAGAAAGGCAATCCAATCGCCCTTAGCCTCTCGAAGCGCGCGGTTACGCGAGCACGCTGCGCCCGAATTGAGCTCATTTGAGAAAACGTGGATTCGCGGGTCATCCTTGGCTATAGCCTCGGCGATGGCGACGGTACCGTCCTTAGAGCAGTCGTCAACGACTAGCAACTCCCAATCGCCATATGTCTGCAACTGCACGCTTTTTATACTCTCCGCGATAAAGCGTTCAGAGTTGTACGATGGCATCACGATGGATACAAGGCCGAACGCATTGACGCCTTCGCTCACAGGATCACGACCGTTTCGTCCAATAATTTCTTTGCCTGCGCTTGCAGGTCGTCGTACTTCTCACGCGTCACGCGCTTCATAGCGAGCAAGTAATCGCCGTAATCGGCGGCGGTAGCCATTCCGTCCTCGGTAATGCCCTCCTGTTTCACGAAGGCTTTGGCAAGGGTCTTGAAGAAAATGGCGACATCACCCGCGAACGTGATGTGCTCGATATAGTCCAGGTCGTAGGCTAGCTTGTCATCCCAGGCAATTGCATTGCGCCCGTTCACCTGAGCAAGACCAGAAAGGCCGGGGCGCACACAATGGCGCCGGCGCTGTTCTGGTGTCATAAATACCATATCGCGAACCAGCTGAGGCCTCGGTCCGATGATGGCCATCTCTCCAAGTACGATATTGAACACCTCTGGCAGCTCGTCTAGACTTGTCGCACGCAAACCCTTACCAAACTTTGTCAGACGCATCTCGTCAGGCAAAAGATTGCCGTTTTCATCACGCTCGTCGGTCATCGAACGAAACTTATAAAGGTTAAAGATTTTCTCGTCCTTACCCGGACGTGGTTGCCTGAACAGCACTGGACTACCGAGCTTGAATCGCACCAGCAGGGCGACAATAGCCAGTACCCACCAGAATAAAATCAAAAGTATGAGTGAAAGGCAAAGATCTATTGCTCGCTTACCATATCGCTGATAGAACGTCTCGTTACCAAGTCTACTCAAAACAACGCCTAATAACTTCGATGATTACGTCCTGCTGCTCGGGAGTCATCTTGTTGTCGGAGGGCAGACAGAGACCACGATAGAAGATGTCGGCGCCAATATCCAAAGGCAAGCCATCTGTACCCGTTGCACCGCCGGAAATATACGCGTTGGTCTTAGCTCGACCATTGCCCTCGCGCGTTACGAAAGCATTCATGCGATAAATAGGCTGCATGTGCATAGGCTTCCAGATGGGACGACCCTCGGCGTTAATGGCAGCAATAGCCTCAAGAATCTCGGTGGGGCAGCTCTTGCCAGGCTCGCTTACGTAAAGTGCCTCACTCTCGCCTCGAACCTGCTTGCACATTGCGCCAGTATCAATCAGCATGCAAGAAAGCCAGAAGTTAGGCTCGCAAACGTTGGGGTCATAGGGGTTCATGCTCACCGGCAGACCCTTAAAGCCCTCTTTGTAACGCATGTAAATAGCCTTCTTTTGGGCAATATGCTCCTCCAGATACGGAATCTGGCCTCGCACGACACCGGCAATTACATTGCTCATGCGATAGTTATAACCAAGCTCCTCATGCTGGTACCAGGGAGCGGCTTCGCGCGACTGGGTCGACCATTTGCGCGTTTTATCGGCTGCCTCTTTGTTATCAGTTAAAAGCATGCCACCAGCGGAACCGGTAATGATCTTATTGCCGTTAAAGCTAATGGCGCTGATGTCACCAAACGTACCAGTCTGACGACCCTTATACGTGGCGCCAAGTGACTCAGCAGCATCCTCAACAAGGACAGCCCCGTGCGCATCGCAAATTGAACGAAGCTCTTCGACTTTGCCAGGCGTTCCGTAAAGATGCGCCGCCACAACGACCTTTGCAGTCGGATGCAGTTCGAAGGCCTTTTCAAGAGCGACAGGATCCATATTCCAAGTGTCACGCTCGGTATCAATAAAAACGGGAACACCGCCCTCATAAACAACCGGGTTCACCGTAGCGTCGAACGTCATATCGCTGCAAAGGACCTCATCCCCAGGCTTAATTCCAGCGAGTTTCATGGCAAGATGCAGCGCAGACGTACCGCAAGAAAGGGCGACGGCATAGCCGCAACCAATCTTATTGGCCATTTGTCGCTCGACTTCGTTGATATTCTCCCCTACCGTCGACATCCAGTTGGTCTCATATGCCTCGGTAATGTATTTGAGCTCATCGCCGTGCATGGTCGGCGAGCTTAGCCAAACCTTGTTCTCAAAGGGCTTGATATCCATCGTGACTCCTTATCCCTAATCGTTAAACTGCGGATGATATGTAGGTACAACCTCAGCGAGCACGGACTTAACCGTATCGTTATCCTTGTCGAGGCAGTTATGAAGCTTTTCAAGCTTGTCTTTGATCTCTTCCATCTTGTCGGCCTCGGCCGTAGAGATGCGAATCTCGGAGTGCTTGGTAGGCAGGAGCTGCTCGTTGTCCATAAGGAGCTCCTCGTACATCTTTTCGCCAGGGCGCAGACCGACCTCTTTAATTTGGATATCTTTGCCAGGCTTAAGACCGCTTAGCGTAATAAGGTTGATGGCAAGGTCGTAGATCTTGACCGGCTCACCCATGTCCAGTACAAAAATCTCGCCGCCATGCGCCAAAGCGCCGGCAGTAATGACAAGCTTGCTGGCCTCCGGGATGGTCATGAAGTAACGTGTGATGTCCTTGTGCGTAATGGTGATAGGGCCACCCTCACGAAGCTGGCGTTTAAACAACGGAATAACCGATCCATGACTACCCAGAACATTGCCAAAGCGAACAGCCGTAAAGATGGTCTTACTGTTTGCCGCGTAATACTGAACGATCATCTCGTCCATACGCTTGGTGGCACCCATTACGTTAGTGGGATTAACCGCCTTATCGGTAGAAATCTGCACATAGTGGCTGCACTGGTACTTGTCGGCAAGGCGCACGACGTTGAGCGTGCCAAAAACGTTATTCTCGATTGCCTCGCGGGCGTTGTGTTCCATAAGAGGAACGTGTTTGTGGGCTGCAGCGTGGAAAACAACTTGAGGATGGTACTTCTCAAAGACCTTGGTAATCGCTGGGAGATGCGTAATGGAGCCGATATAGACTTGAATATCAGTGCCTTGATCATGAGCGGTCTTGATGATGTCGTGATACAGCTCGTAGGTAGTGTTCTCGTAAATGTCGAACAACACGATTTGCGCAGGTTTTGCCGGAAGCAACTGACGTACAAGCTCTGAGCCAATAGATCCGCCGCCCCCCGTGACCAAAATGCGCTTACCGGTAACGTAACCCATCTGGTTAAGGTCAAGCGACTTCTCCTCACGAGAAAGCAAGTCACTGATCTCGACCTCACGAAGGGCAACCCTGCCTACACCATCCTGCGGAATATCGCGGACATTGGGGAGCGTGAGGACCCTAAGGCCTGTCTTCATGCATAGGTCATAGATACGCTGACGCTCTTCATGCGTGGCGCTCGGAATTGCCACGACAATCTGCTCCGCTTCACAATCGTGCGCAATATTAGGGATATCGGCGCAAGTACCGCAGACCTTTACGTCATGAATACGCTGGTTTTGCTTATTGGGATCATCGTCAACAACGGCAACCGGATCTCCGATCATATCGGGGTCTCCGTTGAGCATACGTTTGATGGAAAGAGAGCCGGTCTCCCCTGCTCCTACGATGAGCGTACGCGGGAGATGCGCATCGGAATTGCTTTTAAAGCGCCAGAGCTGGCTACCATAAATGGCGCGAATGGCAAAGCGTCCGCCACCGCAAATGATGAGCACAACGGCCCATGCCATAACATCCTCGCGGAGCGACATGCCCTTACCGAATAACACGTTAAAGATAACGTCGCCAATTACCGAGCCTACCGTTACAGCAGCAACAATACGTCCAGCCTCAGAAATGCTCGCATAGCGCCACAAGCTGCTATACATATGAAAGAACCAAAAAACAACAACGTTAACAAGCGCAAGCACAAGAATAGCCGGGCATGCGCCGGCTGCTCCGCTGAGCGTCGCCCAATGCTGCGTTCCCCACGATGCAACAAACACAGCAATAAAAGTTGCAGCAATGTCATATGCCATCAACGCATACGGCTCAAATGCGCTTAGCTTCCCCTTTTGCTTTGCACTCTTGGATTCGGTGTTCAAAACTCTTCTTCTCTTCCCTATTGATCCCGTTATCCCCGGCCCCCGGGGATCCTCCCTGTTCCGTTAAACAGTCGCCCGCAGCTAGGCGATCGCCTTTTTAAGGTTTCGCATTACGCGCTGCTCGGCCGAAAGCACGGCAAGGCCAACGCGCGTAGTAACGCGTCGGCCGCACAGATCGAGCTCCAAATAAGCAGTGCTCTTGCGTCTATTTATTGTTTTGATAAGGCCTTCGTGGCCCAGCAGCGGACCTGCCGTCACTACGACCTGGTCGCCGTCTTTTAGGGCCTCGCTCATGGGCACTACGCGGGCTCCCCTATGCGTAAATCCGCCAATAAGCTGGACCTCTTCCTTTGCCAGCGGCACAAACAAACCGCCCTGGGCAAGCACCCGGGCAAAGTCGTCCATGCGTAGCAGATACTGTTGCACGGTACGGGGATCTGCCGTATCGCAGATAAGATAACCGGGAAAGAGCGGCTTAGTCGTATTGACCCATTCGCCGTGTACCTTGATCTCGGTTTGATATTGGGGATAAAAGAGCTCTTGCATGGCACTCGCCGGCACCATGCGTTCGATGCGCTCGCGCATTACGTCTTCGCGACCGTTAATGACCTGGATCACATACCACACGAGCACCACCCCCTTACTGTCTTACGTGTGGCTCACGGGGTTTGGGTATGGCTTCGCCAGGGCGCTTGTGCGCGGAGGCGCTCCATATTCAAACCCTGAGCCCAGTTAGACAAGCACGTGGCTCTGCCCCACCGTGAACGGTATGTACAAATGCAGTTGCTAGAGTCGCGGACGTGTATCGCAAAAAAGACCGTGACCCCAGCTGGCTGCGTGCGAACCAGTCAAGCGGGGACAAAACTGGACCGCACGCAAACAGCTGCAAAACTGTTTCGCATTGGCATACAAGCTATTAATTGCACCATGGAATTACCCAATGCAAATAAATAACGTCGCATGACTTCTTTATTGGAGCTCGTGGTGTTTCTGACACCGCCGTTACGGCCGGATGCTGATTGACCCTGCGCTTTGTGACTTGCTGAAGCCGTGAGCACAGTTGAACTCATGTAACGTTAGGTATCCTAGCACAAGCTGTTAGCGAAACTGGTTTGGGCTGCGTTGGACAACATATCGTTCATTTGACGTGCTAAAGGGGGTTGTTTTGGGAACTTGTTCACGTTGGCGCAGGTTATTGGGACGCTAACGGTGATTAGAGGCGTTCCTGAAGCCCAAATGGAACGGCGATCTACACTGATAATCGCGTTTGGCTAACAAACTATGTACAGACATGGGAAAAAATTTGTGCAACTTTTTGTTGCGTAGGTGGGGTTTGTGGTGCGTGGAGTTTTGGCATGAAAAAAGGCCTTCGGGATACCGAAAGCCTTTACATTCACGATGGTGGAGACGAGGGGAATCGAACCCCTGACCTCTTGACTGCCAGTCAAGCGCTCTCCCAGCTGAGCTACGCCCCCGTGACGTCGAGTTACTATAGGGGAAGTTGGCGCGGCGTGCAAGGGGGAATTTTGGATTGATTCTCTGCCTTGCGGGTTTTCCTGGGAGGGCGGATAAAACCCTGATGTTATGGCCCTTACTTGTAGAGGTAGGCGATGGCAGTGCCGGTGTGGACTTGGATCGTGGCTGTTGACCTGACGACGTTGCTGATGCCCGTGTCGGCTAGTAGACCTAACAAAGCGTGATCTAGTTCCCACTCTAGGCCGTGTTCGCTTGCCACCGTCCCAGGCGCTATAGCGATGATGGAAAACGTCTTACCTTCGGCGCCTTCAATGGTCCACGATTCGCCTGCGCGAAGGATACGAGCCGTGGTCTCGTCTTCGGCAATCCAGACAGGGGCATCCTCGTAGCCCGCCAACAGCCCCAACACGCTCAGGGCCATGTCGGGACGGCCGCCGGTGGCGCAGGTCGCAACCACTTCGGCACCCGGCCAGCGACGGCGGACGGAATCGAGCGCCAGCGCCAGATCGGTATAGTCCTTGTACGGGTCGTGGCGCTCAACTTCAAAGTCGGCGGCAGCATCGACCAGTACGCGGCCCGCATCGCTCACCGTGTCGGCATCCCCCACATACACGTCGCAGCTCAGGCCGGCGCCTAGCAGCGCGTCGAGTCCGCGGTCCACGGCGACAACGTGATCGCACTCCCCCACAAGCCGAAGCAACAGATCCGTGCTCGCCACCACGGGCGAGCCGCAGACCACTAATACCTTGCAAACCACAGTCCTCGCCTAGCCTTCATATGCAAGAACGCGATCCAAATCCAGCTCCTCGTAGCTGTCGATAAAGATATCGCAGTTGGCGCGTACGTCGTCGCGCTTCATGCGGCCATGCGGGTCATAGATGCCCACACGCTTAAAGCCGGCGGTGCCAGAGCTCTTAAGGCCAAAGACGGCGTCCTCAAACACCCATGCGCACTCAAACTTGTGCCCATGACGCTCCTCCAGACGGCACAGCGCCAGCTCGTATACGTCGGGGAACTGCTTGGAACGACCTGCCTCGCCCGTGGTGGTCACAAACTCCATGTAGGCGTCGAGCCCGGCGCCAGCGAGCGCAGACTGCACCAGCTCGGCCGGCGTGGACGTAGCCACGCACATGGCAATGCCTGCCGCCTTCGCCTGCTCCAAAAACGCCAGGAGCCCCTCGCGCGGCGGCACCTTGGAGTAGCCATCGATCAGGATGTCGCTAAGCTCGCGATACAGCTCCTCGCCATTCGCGCCAATGCCCCACGTGTCGTGGTAGGCCTGGCACTCGTCCTCGAGCGACAAATGCTCAAACTGGGCAAAATCGTCGACCGTCACGTCGACACCGTGGCGGTGCAATAACTCGGGCTGGGCATAGGCCCAAACGGGCGTGCTATTTACCAGCGTGCCGTCGCAATCGAAAACAAAAGCAACCTTGGGAGCGGCGGTATGGGACATAAACGAACCTTTCGATATCAAATGGTAAACATCCTGCTAAAAACGTTTTACCAAACGTCAGCCAAACAATTTTGAAACCCAAATTGGTAAAACTGTCAAGAGTTTTACCACGTCAAATCTGCCAGTGGTATAAACATGTCGCTTACCGATTAAACGCCCCCGCAAATCCGCTTTCGTCCATAAAACTAACGCACAGGTGTTATCGTAGTTTCTGCCGAAAGTTCCACCGAGCACGCGAGGTGGAACGAATCACAGAAACTTCGCCGTCCCTTCGATTCGTGCAGCCTTGGACCTTTCGCATCTAGTCACCAAGGCAACACGCTGCCGCGTCATGATGGGATCAAACGTGAGCGATACAAAGCTAAAGCCAACGGCCAAAAAGCCCGCAACCCGCAAACTGGCTCCGCACGCACCGGAGCTCACCAAGGACGATGTCTATCTGTTTGGCATCGGCACGTGGGAGCGCAGCTGGGAAAAGATGGGCGCGCATCCCGACACGCAGCAGCGCACACGCGGCTGGCGCTTTTGCGTTTGGGCGCCCGACGTAAAGAGTGTCCATGTCATTGGTGAATTTAACGACTGGGATGAGCAAGCCAACCCGCTGGTGCCCGTGCATACGAGCGCTATTTGGGAAGGCTTTATTCCTGGCGCCGAGCAGGGCCAGCTCTATAAATATCTCATCGAGACCAACGAGGGCGAGAAGCTCTACAAGGCCGATCCATACGCCTTTAAGGCCGAGTGCCCTCCGGGTACCGCCAGCGTGCTGTGGACCCTGGATGGCTACACGTGGAACGACGCCACCTGGCTCAAGCGTCGCGCCGGTCACAACCACATGTCGCAGCCGCTTAACATCTACGAGGTGCATATTGGCTCGTGGAAGCGCCACGGCGACGCGCCGCAGGGCGAGCCCGACGAGTACGGCAACTACCCCGGCCCCATGGATCCCTTCCCCGCGCAGCGCGGCGAGTTCTACACCTACGACGACCTTTCGGTGGAGCTCGTGGACTACGTGCGCGACATGGGCTACACGCATATCGAGGTCATGCCGCTCATGGAGCATCCCTTCGACGGCTCCTGGGGCTACCAGACGACCGGCTACTATGCCGCCACGTCGCGCTACGGCAACCCGCAGCAGCTCATGCACTTTATCAATGCGTGCCACGAGGCGGGCATCGGCGTGATCATGGACTGGGTGCCTGGCGGTTTTTGCGCCGACTCCCACGGCCTTGCCACCTTTAACGGCCACATGCTGTTTGAGCACGAGATTCACCCCAACTGGGGCACGCATAAGTTCGACTTCGCCCGCGGCGAGGTCCGCTCCTTCCTGGTCTCCAACGTGCTGTACTGGCTCGAGAACTTCCACGTTGACGGCATTCGCATGGATGGCGTGTCCAGCATGCTGTACCTCAACTTTGGCATCGACGATCCGAGCCAAAAGAAGTTCAACAAGTACGGAACCGAGGAGGACCTGGACGCCAGCGCGTTTATCCGCCAGGTCAACTGCGCCGTGGAGGCTCACTTCCCTGACGTGATGATGATGGCCGAGGAGTCCACCGCGTGGCCGCTCGTGACCTACCCGCCGCAGGACGGCGGCCTGGGATTCCACTACAAGTGGGACATGGGCTGGATGAACGACACCCTGCACTACATGCAGACCGATTTTCCGTGGCGCCCGGGCAACCACGGGCTGCTCACGTTCTCCATCATGTACGCCTTTACCGAGAACTTTATTTGCCCGCTGAGCCACGACGAGGTCGTGCACGGCAAGTGCTCGCTGATCGGCCGCATGCCGGGCGACTGGTGGCGCCAGTTTGCGGGCCTGCGCACGCTGGCCTTCTACCAGATGACGCACCCCGGTGCCAAGCTCAACTTTATGGGCAACGAGATCGGCCAGTTTATTGAGTGGCGCTACTACGAGTCCATTCAGTGGTTCCTGACCGAGGAGTACGAGACCCACCGTCATCATCAGGCTTTTATCAAGGCACTCAACCACCTGTACACCGCCGAGCCCGCCCTGTACGAGCGCGGCTACACCGACGACGGCTTTACCTGGATCGACGCGGATAACTCCAAGCAGTCCATCGTGAGCTTTGTGCGCCAGGGCGAGGACGTCGATGACGACCTGGTGATCTTAATCAACTTTGATCCGGCGAGCTACGAGAGCTTCCGCGTGGGCGTGCCCCGCGAGGGCGACTGGGAGGTCATCTTTGATTCCGACCGACCCGAGTTTGGCGGCAGCGGCTATGCCGGCGAAGAGCCTTATACCTGCTCGAGTGAGCCCTATCCCTGGAACGGGCAGATGGACTCCATCGAGATTAAGGTGCCCGGCCTGGCAGGTGTGGTACTCAAGCGTCGCGGTCCCAGCAGCTATAAACCGCCCGTGGTAGAGGAGCCCAAGAAGGCGACGCGCAAGCGTGCGTCCTCGGTGAAACCCAAGACCGCGGCCGCTAAGAAGGCTCCGGCTAAGGCGAAGGCTGTCAAGTCTGCCGCCAAGGCTCCGGCCAAGTCCACTGCGGCCAAGAAGGCAGCCACCAAAAAGGCTGCTCCCAAGGCCAAGGCAGCTGCTGTTAAGGCTCCTTCCAAGAAAGCGTAACAAAGGCGCTACCACTGAAATTACCCGTCCCGCAGGGGCGTAGGATACATGTCATAACCGTTCCGGGAGAAACATCCCCGGGGGAAAGGAACGTATGAATAAGATTTTCGACAATAAGCAGGAGTTTACCGAACTCTATCGTGATGCCGTCATGAGCATCAGTGGCAAGAGCGTCGAGGCCGCTAGCGACCTCGACCGCTTTAACGCCTTGGCCAAGCTCGTGGCCGAGAAGGCACGCACCGTTGCCACCAAGAGCGACGCCCGCGCCACCGCCGAGGGCAAGAAGCGCGTGTACTACTTCTCGATCGAGTTTTTGATCGGCCGCCTGCTTGACAACTACTTGCTCAACTTTGGCGTGCGCGACATGGTCGCCGAGGCGCTCGACGACATGGGCTTTGACCTGTCCGTCATCGAGAACCAGGAGCCCGATCCGGCGCTGGGCAACGGTGGCCTGGGCCGTCTGGCCGCATGCTTCCTCGATTCCATGGCAGCCGAGGGCATTGCCGGCTACGGCAACGGTATGCGCTACCGCTACGGCCTGTTTAAGCAGGAGATCGTCAACGGCAGCCAGGTCGAGGCCACCGACGAGTGGCTCACCCACGGCTATCCCTGGGAGGTCCGTCGTCAGGACAAGGCCGTGACCATTAAGTTTGGTGGTCGCGTCGAGGGCTTTGAGGAGAACGGCCGCACGTTCTACCGCACGGTGGACACGCAGGACATCCTAGCCGTCCCTTATGACATCCCCGTTGTGGGCTATGCCGGCGAGACCGTCAACAAGCTGCGCGTTTGGGCCGCTGAGCCGGTCGAGGAGCACTTCGATCTGGAGGCCTTCAACCGCGGCGACTACGCCCTGGCCGATGCCGAGCGCGCCGAGGCCGAGGCTATCAGCGCCATCCTCTACCCCAACGACGCCGGCGAACACGGCCGTCTGCTGCGCCTGAAGCAGGAGTACCTGTTTGTCTCGGCCGGCATCTACAGCCTGCTCGACACCTTTGAGAAGGAGCACGGCGCTAACTGGGAGCTGCTGCCGCAGTTTGTGGCCATCCATACCAACGATACCCACCCTGCCATGTGCGGCCCCGAGCTCATGCGCATCCTCATCGACGAGAAGAAGCTCGAGTGGGATGACGCCTGGAACATCGTGACGCAGGTCGTGAGCTACACCAACCACACCATCCTGCCCGAGGCTCTGGAGAAGTGGCCCATCGGCACGTTCTCCAAGCTCCTCCCCCGCGTGTACCAGATCATCGACGAGATCAGCCGTCGTTGGCACGAGTCGTTCGACACCACGCAGGAGGGTTGGCAGGAGCGCCTGCGCCAGACCGCCATTCTGTGGGACGGCGAGATCCGCATGGCCAACCTGTCTGTGATTTGCAGCCATAGCGTCAACGGCGTAGCCAAGATCCACTCCGACATCATCAAGAACATCGTGCTCAAGGACTTCTATGCCCTGACGCCCGAGAAGTTCAATAACAAGACCAACGGCATCTCGCACCGTCGCTTCTTTGCCGAGGCCAACCCCACCTATGCCAAGCTCGTGACCGAGGCCATTGGCGATGGCTGGCTTAAGGACGCCTTTGAGCTGGAGAAGCTCAAAGAGTTCCAGAACGACACCGAGTTCCTGAAGGCCGTGGGTGCCTCCAAGCGCGCCAACAAGGAGCGTCTGGCCGCCTACGTCAAGGCCGAGACCGGTCTGGTCATTGACCCCAACACCGTCTTCGATGTTCAGGTAAAGCGCTTCCATGCCTACAAGCGCCAGCTCATGAACATCATGAAGGTGATGGACATCTACAACCGTCGCATCGCGGATCCCAACTTCCACGTGACGCCGACGACCTTCATCTTTAGCGGCAAGGCTGCCTCGAGCTATACCTTTGCCAAGGAGACTATCCGCCTCATTAACTCCGTGGCCGACGTCATCAACAACGACCCGCGCGTCAACGAGGTCATGAAGGTCTGCTTTATCCCCAACTTCCGCGTAAGCAATGCCCAGCTCATCTACCCCGCCGCCGAGATCTCGGAGCAGATCTCCACGGCCGGCAAGGAAGCCTCGGGCACGTCCAACATGAAGCTCATGATGAACGGCGCCATTACGCTGGGCACCCTCGACGGCGCCAACATCGAGATCGCCGACCTGGCCGGTCGCGAGAACGAGGCCATCTTTGGCCTGACCGCCCCCGAGGTCGAGCAGCTCTGGGCATCCAACAGCTACTTTGCATGGGATACCCTCAACGGCGACCGCGAGCGCCTGGGCCGCGTGATGGACGAGCTCAAGGACAACACCTTCGCGGGTCTTTCGGGCAACTTCGAGAGCATCTACAACGAGCTCATGAACAACAACGACCCCGACCTGGTCATGGCCGACTTCCGCAGCTACGTGGATGCATGGGAGAAGCTCACGAACAGCTACGGCGACCAGAAGACCTGGAACCGCAAGGCGCTGCTCAACACCGCCTCCTCGGGCTGGTTCTCGAGCGACCGCACCATTCGCGAGTACCGCGACGAGATCTGGCACGCGTAAAGGCGCGCGAGTTCCCTTATGCCAGCACGGCATTACTCGACGGGCGCGACCGAGCGCCGCGCCCGTCGCTAATGGGTTTAAGAACATCGATGACAGAAGGAGAAATCGATGAGTAAGAAAGAATGCATCGCGATGCTCCTCGCAGGAGGACAGGGCAGCCGATTGGGGGCACTCACCCAAAAGATCGCCAAACCGGCGGTTAGCTTTGGTGGCAAGTTCCGCATTATCGACTTTTCGCTGTCCAACTGCTCCAACTCGGGCATCGACACGGTGGGCGTTCTGACGCAGTACCGCCCCTACCTGCTGCATGCCTATGTGGGCTCCGGCGAGGCGTGGGATCTGGACAGCCGTGACGGCGGTGTGTCGATCCTGCCGCCGTACGAGACGCAGACCGGCGGTGCCTGGTATGCGGGCACGGCCGACGCCATTACGCAGAACCTCGACTACATCAAGGCCAACGACCCCAAGTACGTCCTGATTCTGTCTGGCGATCACCTGTATCGCATGGACTACCGCAAGATGCTCAAGACGCACATTGAGAACAACGCCGACCTCACGCTGAGCGTTATGCCCGTGCCGTGGGAGGAGGCCAGCCGCTTTGGTATCCTGACCACCGACCCCGAGGACGGCCGCATCACCAAGTTCACCGAGAAGCCCGATAAGCCCGATTCGAACCTCGCGTCCATGGGCATCTACATCTTCTCGGCCGACGTGCTGATCGAGGCGCTCGAGGAGGACGCTCTGGACCAGCGCTCGAGCCACGACTTTGGCAAGGACATCATCCCCAAGCTGCTCGGCGAGGGCAAGCGCCTGTACAGCTACGAGTTCCACGGCTTTTGGAAGGACGTCGGCACCATCGCCAGCTTCCACGAGACCTCGATGGACCTTCTGGGCAACAACCCCGAGTTCGATCTGTTCGACAAGCACTTCCCCATCATGTCCAACATCACCACGCGACCGCCGCACTACATTGGTCCGGACGGCCGCCTGGACGACTGTCTGGTCTCCAACGGCTGCAAGATCTACGGCACCGCTCGCCACTCGATCCTTTCGACCGATGTCATTATCGAGGAGCGCGCCGTGGTCGAGGACTCCGTGCTGCTGCCGGGTGCGCACGTCAAGAGCGGCGCGCACATCTGCCGTGCAATTTTGGGCGAGAACTCCACGGTCGAAGAGGGCGTGAAGCTCGGCTCTGTCGATACCACCAAGGATACGGCCGTCGTTGGAAATGACGTCGTTATCGGGAAGGGGGAATGATCCGATGATCAATCGCAAGGCCATCGGTTATATCACCGCTAACTACTCTTCGACCTACGGCAGCGTGCTGCTCAAGGATCGCCCCATCGCGTCCGTTCCGTTTTTGGGCCGCTACCGCCTGATCGACTTCCCGCTGTCCAACATGATGAATGCCGGCATTAAGACCGTCGGCGTCGTCATGCCGGGTAACTACCGCTCGCTGATCGACCACGTGGGCTCGGGCAAGGACTGGGGCCTGGACCGCAAGAAGGGCGGCCTGTTCATGGTCCCCGGCAACGCGTATGGCACCACCAAGGGCGGCATGCGCTTCTTGCTGCGCGACATCATCTCCAACAAGACGCTGTTCCAGCGCTCGGACAAGCCCTACGTTGTGATGATGGGCACCAACATTATCTTTAACATGGACCTCAACACCATCATCGACGCGCACGAGAACTCCGGTGCCCAGATGACCGTGGTGTACTGCAAGGCCACGCGCAACGTCGATGACGAGACCAAGCTGCAGATCAACGAGAACGGCCGCCTGACGGGCGTGAGCGCTGGCGTCGTGTACGGCGACAACGCCTCTATGGACTGCTGCATCGTCAACCGCGAGACGTTGCTCGAGATCATCGATCACTATCAGGCCGCCGACTATCTGGACCTGCTCGAGGCACTCCAGGGCGACTTTGGCAACATCGACGTGTGCAGCTACGAGTACAAGGGCGAGGTCGTGGGCGTGTTTAGCGAGAAGTCGCTGTACCGTCGCAGCATGGACCTGCTCGACCAGACCGTGGCCGACCAGCTCTTCGACCCCGAGCGCC
>CABSNF010000031.1 GCA_902478995.1 uncultured Collinsella sp. | reverse complement strand
AGCTTCGTCGGCAGCGTCAGATGTGTATAAGAGACAGGTCTACGGCTTTGCCATGGCACTTGGCCTGCTGGACCAAAAGCTCCATGCCGAGACTACGGTGGAGGCTGCCGGCGAGCAGGCCGATATCCTGCACCCCGGCGTGCCGTACAAGCTGCGCGTTGCCATCGAGCGCGAGGCTCGCGCCATGAGCGGCTACCGTTACGGCCGCGACCTGGCCAACGAGTTTATGGATACGCTCGAGGACGCGCCCAAGGGTGATATCCGAGGTGCCATGGCGCTGCTCATCGACAAGCAGGACGATCCGCGCCGCGTTGAGGTCTACTCGGCGCTGCAGGATCTGGTGCTGGCCGGAGGTCACTAGATGGAGCTCACGGACCGCTCTGGTTACTTTGCGGGCCCCGGTATGCTCGGCGGCTCCTTTGGCGATGCCTCGCGCGCAAGCGACGAGGCCGCCGAGGGCGTCGCCGACCCCTGCCTGGGCCATGCGCCCGACCAGGTGGTCTTCTATGAGCTCACGCGTAAGTTTGTGGAGACCGAGGAAGACGTTCCCCAGGAGGCCTGCGACGTGCTGTACTACACGCTCGCCGTGGGCCACCACACCGGCGTGCTCGATTGCTTTGAGCCGCGCCTGTCGGTGCCGGTGGATGTCTTCTATTCGCTCGTCGACGCGCTGCCGGAGGGGGAGGCCAAGACCAAGTTCGAGGCCATCCGCTCCTTTGGCGAGTGCCAGCTTGACAAGGCGGCGGTGCCGTCGCTGCTCGAGGCCTGCGACACGCTGCTCGACGAGCGCGGTTTTCGCGGCTCGGCCAAGGCCGGCATCTCGGTGTTCGACGACGACTTTGGCCTGCATGCCCAGCAGGTCGCGTTTCTGATGAAGTTCCGCGATCTGGTTGAGCGCGTGCGCGATGTGTCGGGCGTGTATCTGACGGGAAGGTTGCAGTAATGGGTCGCGTTGTGGATGGTCGTGTGAACGGCGCCCCATTTGCGGGTATCGTGCTCACGGCGGGAAGCGTGCTGCGCGCCGACGATGCCGCCGGCCCCGTGCTCTCCAAAAAGATGGAGGACACGCCTATCGCCGGTTGGTACACCATCGACGGCGGTCAGACGCCCGAGGATGACATCATCGAGGTCAAGCGCGAGCGTCCGCCGCGTTTGGTTTTGGTCGATGCCGCCGACATGGCGCTGCCCGTCGGCGCCATCCGCTTGCTCGATAAGACCGACGTCGCGCGCAAATCGATGTTCACCACGCATTCGCTTCCTTTGTCGATTCTGATCGAAGAGATTGAGCAATCGTGTGATGATATCGTCTTCGTCGGGATTCAGCCGGGCGACACGGAGTTCTACAACCCCATGTCCCCGGAAGTCTTTGAGGCCGTCGACGCCGTGTACGACGCCGTGGCCGCCAACGACTTTTCCCACTTTGTCCGCTTGGGGCAAGAGCAATAGGAGCGCTTGTTCCTGCTGATTAGGAAAGAAGTGATTGACATGGCAGATTCCAAGGTGGAGTACCCCTCTCCCGATTGCCTGGCGCCCGCCGCGATCGAGGCCAAGACCGAGGCCGCCGGCGTGACCAAGGCTAACCTGCCGGTCGCTAAGGCCTTTCTGTTGGCAATGTTCGCCGGCGCGTTTATCGCCTTCGGCGGCCTGTTCTTTACCGTGTTCTTGAGCGACAGCACGCTGGGCTGGGGCGCTCAGCGCGTCGTGGGCGGTCTGTGCTTTTGCCTGGGCCTGGTGCTCGTGCTGGTGTGCGGCGCCGAGCTGTTTACCGGCAATTCGCTTATGGTCTGCGCACTCAAGAGCAAAAAGATCACCCTGGTTCAGATGCTTAAGGCCTGGGTCGTCGTGTGGGTCGGCAATTTTGTCGGTGCCCTGTTCATCGTCTTTTTGGTGTACATGGCCGGCATCTATAAGCTCAACGGCGAGGCGGTCGCCAACTCCATGGTGAGCGTCGCCGCCGGCAAGGTGACGATCGACTGGGTGACGATCTTCTTCCGCGGCATCCTGTGCAACATCTTTGTGTGCCTGGCCGTGTGGATCGGTACCGCCGGTAAGACCGTGGTCGATAAGGTTGTGGGCATTCTGCTGCCCATCGCCGCTTTTGTGGCCTGCGGTTTTGAGCACTGCGTCGCCAACATGTACTTTTTGCCTATGGGTGCCGTGATGCACGCGTGCGGCTATGGTGCCGACGTCGCCGGCGCCGATGCGCTCAACGCTGCGGGCATTGCGTTTAACTTGTCCGCCGCCACGCTGGGCAACATCGTGGGCGGCGCGGTTCTGATCGCGCTCGGCTACTGGTTTGTCTACGCCAAGAAGTCCGAGGCGTAAGGTACCGTCTGTTTGACGTTGAGCCTCCCGCGGGGCGTTGCCGTGCGGGAGGCTTTTTTGGTCTGGGGCCCGTTGCCGGGCTGTTGGCCTGTTGTGTTTGGCTTGTGAAAGGGGTAATCGAGATGGCATCTGCTGTGGAGCGTGACGGTCGCGCCGTGGTGACCACATGCGGGGGATGCTATGCCGATTGCGCCTTCACGGCACGCGTTGAGGACGGTCGCGTGGTGGCCGAGTTGCCGGTGCCGGGGCATCCGTGCGCGGCGCGTGCCCTGTGCGCCCGCGGGCGGCATCGCCTGGCAATGCCGTTTGACGAGCACGACCGCATCATGCACCCCATGCGCCAACGAGCTGATGGTTCGGGGTTCGATGCGATTACTTGGGACGAGGCGTTCGCTCAGATCGCTGCGCGCCTTGGGGGGATTGTTGACGGGCATGGTCCGCGCGCGCTGGGCATGACGCTCGGCGTGCCCTCGTTCGACCGCTACTGGGCGTGTCGTTTTATGCATGCGCTGGGCTCGCCCAACGTATACGGTGCCGATGGTGCCTGCGAGGTAAGTCGTCTCACCGGATGGGAGCACAGCCTGGGCTACAGCCCCGCCTCCGACCTGGCGCATACCGACTGCATCATGTACCTAGGGCGTTCCATCGTCGATTCATCGACGATGGGGGCCGTCGATGCGCTCAACGATGCGCGCCGGCGCGGGGCGAAGATCATCGTGGTTGACCCCCGGCGCAGCGGCTCGGCCGCGCTTGCCGACCGCTGGCTGCGCGTACGCCCGGGCTGCGACCTGGCCTTGCTGCTGGGCATTGCGCATGTGCTCATTGCCGAGGACCTGTACGATCACGAGTTCGTGACCCGTTATACCACGGGTTTTGACGAGCTGGCGCAGGCAGCCGCTGTTTGGACGCCCGAGTGGGCTGAGTCGATGTGCGATGTGCCGGCGGACGATATCCGAGCGACTGCGCGTGATTTGGCTGCCGCGGCGCCTGCTGCGGTGGTGGACGCGGGCTTTCATGGCGGCATCGGTATCGCGTATGCCAATAGCACCCAGACCGCGCGCGCTATTTGCTTGGTCGATGTGCTGCTGGGCTGCATCGGACACGCGGGCGGCGCGCTCAACCCGCCCACGCCGCTTGTGTTGGGCGACCTCGATCCCACGCGCTTTGCGACGCCGCCGGTGCCGCTTGGGCCCAAGCTGGGGTCCGAGCGCTATCCACTGGTCGATCCGGTGCGCGGCCTGTGCACGACCATCGGCCAGTCGATTCTTGCTGGAGATTTACGTGGGCTCATCGTCTATGCCAGTAACCCCGGTGCGGGCTATGGCAATGCGCGGGCTTGGTTGGGTATTTTGCAGCAGCTCGACTTGCTCGTGACGATTGATATTCGCTGGTCCGAGACGGCGCGTGCTTCTGACTTCGTGTTGCCCGACGTGACGTATCTGGAGGCCGACCGCGGCGTGGGCACAGTCGTGGGTGCCAATGATTCGCGCGTGTTCTACCGCAATGCCGTGCTGCCCGTGCAGCATGACGACACGCGACCGGGGCGGGAGATCTTTGCCGGTCTGGCGCAGGCGTGTGGCGTGGGCGAGTACTTCCAGTTTACGCCTGACGATCTGGCGGCTGCCCAGGTGGCGCCTTTTGGGATCAATCTGGACGAGCTCAAGGAGCGCGGCTGGGCCGACACGGGTGTTGCGTTGCCGTCGCGTACGGGCGAGCCGGCGATTCCCTTGGATGGCGGCAAAATTGCGCTGGCAAGCGACGTATGGGAACGAGCCGGTCTGGGTCGTGTACCCAACTGGATCGCTCCCATGGTGGAGCCCGGTCCGGGGATGTTTCGCCTCATTAGCGGCAACCGTCCCTTTGAGTCGCATACCTCGCGAAGGCTCGCGGCCCAAGGTGCCGCCGAGGCCGGATCGGACCTGGATGCCGTGCAGATGAATGCCGATGTTGCTGCGCGCATGGGCATCGTCGACGGCGAGATCGTCGAACTCGTGAGCGATTTGGGCCGCGACCGCGTGCACGTGGAGACGACGCCGTATCTGCATCCGGCGTGCATCTTCACCTCGGCCGCCCCCGGCGGGCGTTCGTTTGGCGCCGATGCCGGTGGCGCTCAAGCCTTGGGCGTGGGCCCGCTCGACCATACACCGTTGCGTTGGGACCCGTTGACGGGCGCCGCGCTCACCCAGGAAAACGCCGTTCGCGTGGAAAAGATCGCGGCGCGCGAGGATAATAACGACTGATTGATTCAACAGATTGATTCGGCTGGTTTTGACGAACGGCCGACTGATCTGCCCTTGGTTTTGAAAGGCCGCACATGAGCGATAGCCAGAACATGTCCGATGAGGTGCGCGCCCGCCTGCGCGCCATTCCCTCCGTCAACGAGCTGCTCGCAGAGTGGCCAGTTGTGAAGGCGGCGGGGGAGACCTGCGACGCGGTGGTGCATGCCGCCGTCACGGCCGAGCTCGACGAGGAGCGCGCCGCCATTCGTGCCGGCGCCGCCCCGCGTTCCAAGCGCGAGCTGGCCTCGGCCATCGAGTGGCGTGCGCATCGCTCCGCGCTGCCGAGCCTGCGCCCAGCAGTTAATGCCACGGGTGTGGTCATCCATACCAACTTGGGCCGCGCCCCGCTCGCGGAGTCGGTCGCCAAGGCCGTGGCCGAGGTTGCGCGCGGGTACAGCACGCTCGAGTACAGTGTGGACACTTGTTCGCGCGGGTCGCGCAAGGAGCACGCCGCGCAGCTGATCCGCTCGCTCACCGGTGCCGAGGACGCGCTCGTGGTCAACAACAACGCCGCCGCGGTACTGCTGGTGCTGGCGACCCATGCCGCAGGCAAGGAGGTTATCGTCAGCCGCGGCGAGCTTGTCGAGATCGGCGGCAGCTTCCGCATCCCCGATGTCATGGCGGCTTCGGGCGCCAAACTCGTCGAGGTCGGCGCCACCAACCGCACGCATTTGGACGACTACGAGCGCGCCATCACGCCCGATACGGCGATGATCCTCAAGGTCCATCCTTCCAACTATCGCATCGAGGGCTTTCACGAGGAGGTGGGCTCTCGGGAGCTTGCCGCTCTGGCCCACAAGCATGGCCTGCTGTTCTACGAGGACCAGGGGTCGGGCGCGCTGTTGCCCGACGACATCTTGGTGCGCGGCGGCGAAGAAACCACGCCGGCTTCGGTTGCGGCGGGGCTCGATCTGGTGTCGTGCTCGGGCGATAAACTGCTCGGTGCCGCACAAGCGGGCATTATCATGGGCCGTCGCAATCTGGTCCAGGCCTGTGGGTCACATCCGCTTATGCGCGCCCTGCGCCCGGGCAAGCTCGCGCTGACGGCGCTCGAGGCCACGCTGCGTATCTACATGGACGGTGCCGATGTTGCCCATCGCGATATTCCGGTGCTCAGCATGCTTACGCTGCCGCAGGCCCATTTGGAGCGACGTGCCCGCAAGCTGCGCGATCGTATGGTCGCCGGGCTCGATAAGGCTGGCTACCCATGTGCCGTTCAGGTGGAGATCGTCGAGGAATCGTCGACCCCTGGTGGCGGCTCGCTGCCTACCGTGGAGCTGCCCACCACGTGCGTTGCCGTGCGCCTCGTCGATGAGCGTCTTTCCGTTGACGCACTCAAGCGCTCGCTCGTCCAAGATTTCGACACGCCGGTCGTCACGCGAACCTCGCACGATCGCATTTTGTTTGACGTCCGTACGCTTGTGGGCGACCGCGATATCGAGACGGCGGCATCGACGCTCGTCGCGTGCGTTAAGAAGGCGATTGCTCGATGAGTGAGGTTCAGAAGCTGGTGGAGTGCCCCGTTATCGTTGGCACGGCGGGCCACGTCGACCACGGTAAGTCCGCGCTGATCGAGGCGCTGACCGGCAAGAATCCCGACCGTCTGGAGGTTGAGCGCCGTCGCGGTATGACCGTGGAGCTGGGCTTTGGCGAGCTGGCGCTGCCGAGCGGCAAGATCGTCGGCCTGGTCGACGTGCCGGGCCATGCGCACTACCTGCGTGCCATGGTGCAGGGTGCGACAGGCATCGACGTTGCCGTGCTGGTGGTCTCTGCCGTTGAGGGTGTAATGCCGCAGACGCGCGAGCACGTGCACGTGCTGGAGCTGCTGGGCGTCACGCATATGGTGGTGGCGCTGACGATGTGTGACCTGGCCGATGTCGAGATGACCGAGCTTGCTGAGCTCGATGTCGATGACTTTTTGTCGGGTAGCGTGTTTGCGGGCGCGTCGATTGTGCCCGTGTCGTCCAAGACGGGCGAGGGGATCGACGGGCTGCTTGCGGTGCTCGACGAGCAGGTGGGTGTTTGCTGGGATGCCTGTCGCGACCGTGCCGAGCGGAGCGATGCCGCGCCTCGCCTGCCGATTGACCGCTGCTTTACGATTAAGGGCGTCGGCACCGTCGTGACGGGAACGCTGCACGATGCGCCCGTCGCGGTGGGGGATGAGCTTGTCGCGTTGCCGTCGCGTACGGTCTGTCGTGTGCGTGGAATTCAGGTGCATGGCGATACGCCGCAGGCGTTGCCCGGTCAGCGTGTGGCGCTCAACCTGGTCGGCGACGGAGTCGCGGCGCTTGACCGTGGCGAGATGCTGGGCGTGGTGGACCGCTTTGGCCAGACGTTGCGCTTTATGATGACGTTTACCTACTTGGGTCGCGAGGGAGCCAAGCCGCGTGTGCTCGAGTCGGGTGCGCGTGTGCACGTGATGGCGGGTACAGCCGAGGTTGTCGGCCGCATCATGTTCATGGAGGGCGAGGCCCCCATGGCGGTGGGCGAGACCCGTACCGTACAGGTGCGCTTGGAGGAGCCGCTGCCGCTGCGCGCCGGAGACCATGCCGTGGTGCTGTCGTATTCGCCCGTTATGCTCATTGGCGGCGGGCGTGTGCTGCTTTCGCGTTGCCGTCGTTCGCGCGAGCTTGCCGAAGGAGAGCGTGCGCTGTATGCGGCGATCGAGTCCGGCGATATCGCGGGCGGTGTGGGCGCTTGGCTGGCGCTGCAGACGCTGCCGGTTACGACGGTTGATGTTGCCGAGGCTTTGGATCTTCGTGTTGGCGAGGCCGATGCCGCACTGCGCGGATTGGTGGCGCAGAACTCCGTTCGCAAGCTTGCCGCGGGCGATGCGGGCCTCTTGGCGGACGCCGTGGTGCTCGACGCCGCGATGGATGCACTGGCGGCGACCCTGTCAGCCATGCACGCGGCGGCTCCCAAGGAGACGGGCTTTACGCCCGGCGCCGTTGCCCATGCTGCGTGGCCTGCCGCTGATGAAGGCGTTGCCGCGGCTCTGATTGCCGAGGGCTGCTCGCGTGGCGTGTGCGCCGCCGAGGGCGCCGAGGTGTTCGACCCGCACTCCGCTGCCGCCGCGGCGCGTGTGGTGCGCGAGGCCTGCGAACGTATCGTTGCCTTGCTGGACGAAGCCGGCCTGGATGCACCGACGTTGCCCGAGGTGGGCGAACAGCTGCAGCTCGGCCGCGACACCATGACGCGTGCCCTGCGCGAGCTTTCGCTTAAACGCGCGATCGTTAAGGTCGAGCGCGACGTTGCCCTGTCCGCTGCCGCCGAGGCCCATGCGCGTGAGCTCGTCGCCGCCGCCGTTGAGGCAGCCGGCGGCGCTGCCACCACGAGCGTGCTGCGCGAGGCCCTGGGCGTGTCGCGTAAACGTGCCATCAGTATCTTGGAGCACCTGGATGCCGTGCGCTTTACGGTGCTCGACAAGGATGCCGGCGGCCTGAGGTCCCTGCGCTAGATTGGCTGCTCGGTTTGGTAAAATACCGCCGCACTTGGGAACGGATGGGCTCCGGTGGGCTCCGCGGTCCTCAAAACCGTTGCGAGGCGTGCAAAACGTCTTGGATGTGTTCGATTCACATACGTTCCCGCCATACGCTACCAGCGCTTTTGTGCTCGCGGTCTTGCTGCGTGCCGCAAGGGCGCTGTTTTGTTTTTGTGCGGGTCCGCCGTGTCGTCCGCCTTGTCGCCTACGGTATTTGCCCCGTGCGCTGGGTTTAGAACGCGCCGATGGAGGTGTTTTGCCGTATGACTACCGTAAGACGTGCCGATCTTTCTTGTGTCGTCCAAGCGGGTGGGCTGTCCTCGCGCATGGGCTGTGATAAGGCTCGCATGGCGTTTTGCGGCGAGCCGCTTATCGAACGCGTGCTGGGTCGGCTGGCGCCAGTTGCCGGCGAGTTGGTCGTGACGACTTCGCGTCCCAGCGAGCTTGCCTACCTTGAGGAGCGCGCGTTTGGCGGCCTGGTGCCGCGAATAGTGTCGGACCTTGAGGGGCCGGCGGGCGCCATGCGCGGCATCGCGAGTTCGCTGACTGCGGCCCGGCTGCCTCTCGTTGCTATCGTCGCCTGTGATATGCCGTTTGTCTCTTCGGAGCTAATCGGTGCCCTTGCTGGCTGTGTTGAGGCCGAGGCGCTCGACGTGTGCGTGCCGCGCGAGGAGCGGGGAATTGAGCCGCTTTGCGCCGTCTGGCGCCGTGACGCGTGTGCGCCGGTTGCCCAAGAGCTGCTCTCCTGCGACCGACAGCGCATTCGCTGCCTGATCAATCGCGTTCAGGCCGGTTATATGGATGAACCGCAGATCGTTAAGGCCGCGGGCTCGACGCTCTGCTTCGAAAACGTCAATACGCCCGAGGAGTTTGCGGCGGCCGAGTTACTCGCCTAGACGATTGGAGTTGCCATGTCTCACGATATTTGTCCCGACACGGGAGAGCCTTGCACTTGCGATGGTTCCGAGCCCTGTACCTGCGGCTGCGGTGGCTGTGGACATACTGCGGAAGAGGAAGCGGCCGCCGCGGCGTATCGCGAGGCACATCGCGAAGGCCCGTCCGGTGATGCCCTCGACCACGAGCGCAAGATTATCGTTTCGTTCGACAGCACCTTCGATGTGATGGAATGCGAGCAGCTGTGCCTTGCCGCCGGTGTGCCCGGGCGCATCATGCCGCTGCCCGGCTCCATTACCGCAGGTTGCGGCCTGTGCTGGGCCATGCCGTTCTCGGGCGATGCGCTCGCCGCCTTCCGCGCCGCCACTGAGGGCCGCATAACCCCTGCCGACTACCATCAGCTCGTCCTCTAACCACCAACACCACCACAAAGGTGCCCAATGTGGTGGTTTGGAACATGTGGACGAAACAGCTTCGAAACACGCGATTTGCGCGTTGGGCACTCAAAAACGCTTCTACCTGCATCGTAATCAAAACGAAACATCTGCTCGTCGGCTTATGCGAAACTTTGCTGCAACAGTGCGATATTATCCATACTCGATAAAGCTCGCGGCGCATGGGGCGCCTCGAACGACACTTTTCTTTTCCATCAATTGGAGGAAGCATGAGCTACACGCAGAAAGTTCTCGAAGAGCTCAAGGCCCGCTATCCCGAGCAGCCTGAGTTCATCCAGGCCGCGACCGAGATCCTCGGCACCATCCAGCCGGCGCTCGACGCCCACCCCGAGTACGAGGAGGCCGCCCTGCTGGAGCGCCTCGTCGAGCCCGAGCGCATCGTTATGTTCCGTGTCCCCTGGGTCGACGACCAGGGCAAGGTCCAGGTCAACCGCGGTTACCGCGTCGAGTTCAACTCTGCCATTGGACCCTACAAGGGCGGCCTGCGCTTTAACCCGACGGTCACCCTGGGCATGCTCAAGTTCCTGGGTCTGGAGCAGATCCTCAAGAACAGCCTGACCACCCTTCCCATGGGCGGCGGCAAGGGCGGTTCCGACTTTGACCCCAAGGGCAAGTCCAACAACGAGATCATGCACTTCTGCCAGTCCTTCATGACCGAGCTCTATCGCCACATCGGCCCCAACACCGACGTTCCCGCCGGCGACCTGGGCGTTGGCGGCCGCGAGGTTGCCTACCTGTTCGGTCAGTACAAGCGCCTGACCAACGAGTGGACAGGCGTCCTCACCGGCAAGGGCCTCTCCTTTGGCGGCTCGCTCGCCCGTACCGAGGCCACCGGCTACGGCCTGGCCTACTTTGTGGATGAGTACCTCAAGAGCCGCGGCGACTCCTTCGAGGGCAAGAACGTCGTCGTTCATGGCTCCGGCAACGTCGCCATCTACGCCGTCCAGAAGGTCTCTCAGCTCGGCGGCAAGGTCCTGGCCTGCTCCGATACCCACGGCTGGGTCGAGGATCCCGACGGCATCGACTACACCGTGCTCGAGCACATCTACAACAAGAAGCGCTCTGGCCACGACAAGGGCGTTACGCTCGCTATGTACGTTGACGAGAAGCCCAACGCCACGTGGCACGAGGGCGACGGCCGTGGCGTGTGGCAGCTGCCCTGCGACATCGCGCTGCCTTGCGCTCGCGAGAACACGCTGCTGCTCGAGGACGCCCAGGCGCTCGTCGCCAACGGCTGCAAGGTGGTCGGCGAGGGCGCGAACATGCCCACGACCATCGAGGCCACGACCTACTTCCAGGAGAACGGTGTCGTCTTTATGCCCGGTAAGGCTGCCAACGCCGGCGGCGTGCTCGTGTCCGGCCTGGAGATGAGCCAGAACGCCGAGCACCTGTCCTGGACCTTCGAGGAGGTCGACGGCAAGCTCGAGCAGCTCATGCGCGGCATGTTCCACAGCGTGGACGACACCGCCAAGGAGTATGGCCAGGAGGGCAACTTTGTCATGGGCGCCAACATCGCCGGCTTCCTGAAGGTCGCCGACGCCATGCTCGCCCAGGGCGTCTGCTAAATCTTCGCTCGATATAGCATGTGATGAGGCTCCCAGCTATCCGGCTGGGAGCCTTTTCTATCCCGGAGGACTCTTCATAACTTGCGGTGAAATACGGACTGTTTAGCGTACCAGAACGGCTAATCAGTCCGTATTTCACCGCAAGTTATGGATGGGTGGGTGGATTTTGTCCTAAAACGGTGTGCGGCCCCTCGTTTGGTACACTTAGGGGTACTGGACAAGTGGAGAGATGGGGGAGAACGTGCTCAAGTTCGGTACCTACGTCCGTGTTGGAAACGCGGCCGAAGCCTATGAGCTCTTGCAGAAGAACCGCAACAACAAGATTGTGGGCGGTGGCATCTGGATGCGCCTGGGTTCGCGTCGTGTGGCGACGGCGATTGACCTTTCGGCCTGCGGACTCGATCAAATCGAGGAGACCGAGACCGAGTTTCGCATCGGTGCCATGTGCACCCTGCGCCAGCTCGAGCGTCATGTCGGGCTCAATGCGCTTGTCAACAATGTCTTTGAGTTCGCCGTCCACGACATCGTGGGCGTGCAGCTGCGCAATACCGCCACGGTGGGCGGCAGCATCTACGGCCGCTTTGGCTTCTCGGACGTTCTCTCCGCCTTCCTCGCGCTCGATTCCTATGTTGAGCTGACGGGCGCCGGCCGCGTGCCGCTCGCGGAGTTCGTGGACATGGGCTACGTGCGCGACGTGATCGAGCATGTCGTAGTCGTCAAGCACGATTACCGTGCGAGCTATGAGGCCGTGCGCAAGGCCGCGACCGACTTCCCCTCGCTCAACGTCACCGCCGCCTGGTGGGACAACAGCTGGCATGTCACCGTGGGCGCCCGTCCGCTGCGCGCGATCTTGCTGCAGGGCGAGGCGTGCGGCCTGGTGAACGAGCAGCCTTCCGAGGACGAGCTGCGTGCCCTTGCCGCGTCCGTACGCGCGCTGAGTTACGGCACCAACCTGTGGGGCTCGGCCGAGTACCGTCGTCGCATCTCGGCACCGCTCGCCGTCCAGGCCGTGCGCCGCGCCGCCGGCATCGAGCTTTCGGCCGCGCTTTCCCGCGAGCTCGAGACCGTGCAGATCCCTAAGTTCGCCACGGACGAGTATTCCTGCCGCCGCGTGCCCGGCGTCGATTCTAGCGAGGTGCGCTAATGGCTGCCAAACTCATCGATCTTTCCTTTACACTCAACGGCCGCAAAGTCAAGGTTCAGATTGCGCCCGACACCATGCTCTTTGCGCTGCTGCGCGAGCAGGGTTGCGCGTCGGTGCGCTGCGCCTGCGAAACCACCAACTGCGGTCTGTGCACGGTGTGGCTCGACGGCGACCCGGTGCTGAGCTGCTCGGTTCCCGCCGCCCGCGTTGAGGGCCGCTCCATCACCACGCTCGAGGGCCTCAAGGCCGAGTCCGAGGCACTGGCCCGCGCAATGGCTGCCGAAGGTGCCGAGCAGTGCGGTTTTTGCGCCCCCGGCCTCATCATGAACGTGCTGGCGCTCGCCCGCGCCGCCAAAGAGGACCCAAGCCTTGTCGCCACGCGCGAGGAGCTCTCGCGCCAGCTCGCCGGCAACCTCTGCCGTTGCAGCGGCTACGAGAGCCAGCTGCGCGCCATCGTTCGTTTCCTCAACGAGTCTGGCGTACAGGTGGGCTTTGAGTTGCCCGAGCTGCCGGTCAACGACACCAGCTGCGACGGCGTCACCTACAAGCAGATCACCCACAAGCAGCCCAAGAAGGATTCGAAGGCCCTGCTCGAGGGCCGTCCCGTCTACACGGGCGATATGGTGCCCGCCGGCGCGCTCATCGTTAAACTCAAGCGCAGCCCCTATGCCCGCGCCAAGATTCGCTCCATCGATACGTCGCGCGCCCTGAAGGTGCCCGGCGTCGTGGGTGTTTACACCTACGAGGACGTGCCCAAGCGCCGCTTTACCATCGCCGGCCAGAGCTATCCGCAGCCGAGTCCCTACGACCGCCTCATCCTCGAGAACCTCGTGCGCTATCAAAACGAGGAGGTGGCGATCGTCGCCGCCGAGACCGAGGAGGCCGCCGACAAGGCGCTCAAGCTCATCAAGGTCGATTACGAGGTGCTCGAGCCGTTGCTCGACTTTACCCAGGCACTCGACAACGACATCGTGGTCCACCCCGAGGGCGACGTGACCTTTATGTTCCCGCAGGGCGGCGATGTCCCGCGCAACCTGGTGTGCAGCGGTACCAGCGATTATGGCGACCTAGACGAGGCCTTTGCCCAGAGCGATATCGTCTTTGAGCGCACCTACACCAGCCAGGCCACGCAGACCGCACCCATGGAAACCTTCCGCGCTTTCGCGACGACCGACGCGTTCGGACGTATCTCAGTGACTACCTCCACGCAGGTGCCCTTCCACGTGCGCCGCATGGTTGCACAGTCGCTCGATATTCCGCAGTCGCAGGTGCAGGTCATTAAGCCGCGCATCGGCGGCGGCTTTGGCTCCAAGCAGACGGGCTGCTGCGAGATCTTCGTGGCATTCGTGACCCAGCAGACTGGCCGTCCGAGCTATTGCTGCTACACCCGCGAGGAGACCATCACCGCGGGCAACTCGCGTCACCAGATGCAGATGACCGTCAAGCTGGGCGCCATGAACGACGGCACCATCACGGCCATCGATCTGCATACGCTGTCCAACGCCGGTGCGTACGGCGAGCACGCCACCACGACGATCGGCCTTTCGGGCCACAAGAGCCTGCCCATCTACAACCACGTGAAGGCGAGCCGCTTTAGCTGGGACGCCGTCTACACCAATACCAACCGCGGCGGCGCGTATCGCGGCTACGGTGCCACCCAGGGCCAGTTTGCCGTGGAGAGCGCCGTCAACGAGCTCGCCGACATGCTGCACATGGACCCCGCCGACCTGCGCCTTAAGAACATCGTGCGCGAGGGCGAGATCATGCCTCAGTACTACAACGAGAAGCTCAACGCCTGCGCGCTCGACCGCTGCCTGCTGCGCGCGATGGACATGATCGGCTGGCGCGACAAACCGCTGGCCGTGGACTTGGGCGACCGCGTGCGCGCTTTGGGCTGCGCGCTCACCATGCAGGGCTCGGGCATCTCCAACGTCGATATCGCCGGCATCGACATGCGCCTGGAAGAGGACGGCTTTATTACCATCGGCACCGGCGCTACCGATAACGGCATGGGCGTCGACACGATCCTGGCGCAGATTGCCGCCGAGGAGCTGGGCGTGGAGAGCTCGCTCATTGTGGTGCGCGGCGTGGACACCGATGTGTCGCCGTTCGACGCTGGCTCGTACGCGAGCTCGGGTACGTACGTGACGGGCCTTGCCGCCAAGAACGCCGCGACCGAGCTGCGCGAGAAGATTTGCGCCAAGGCCGCCCAGATGTGGGATGTAGACGCCACCGACGTGGTCTTCGATGGCCAGTACGTGCGTCTGTCCGACGAGCGTGCCGCGCGCGAGCAGAATCGCTACCTCACGCTGCGCGACTTTGCCAACCTGTGCGTCAAGAACATCGCGGGCGGCGATGCGCTCACCTCGCATGCCTCTGCCTGCCTGCCCGTTTCGCCTCCGCCGTTTATGGCCGGCATTGCCGAGGTCGAGGTCGACAAGGCCACCGGCAAGGTGACTGTTGTGGACTACGCGGCGGCTGTGGACTGCGGCACCGTGATCAACGAGGCGCTCGCGCGCGTCCAGGCCGAGGGCGGCATTGCCCAGGGTATCGGTCACGCGCTCTACGAGATCGTCGAGCACGACGACCGCGGTCGCCTGCGCACCGGCAACTTTATGAGCTACAAGCTGCCCACGCGCCTGGATATCGGCAGCATTCGCGTAGCCTTTGAGCCGAGCTACGAGCCGACGGGTCCGTTTGGCGCCAAGTCGATCGGCGAGGTCGTCATCAACACGCCGCTCGCCGCCGTTGCCTCGGCTGTGGCGCACGCCACCGGCCACCAGGTTCGCTCGCTGCCGATCACGCCCGAGAAAGCCCTGCTGGGGGAGTAGCGGGTCAGCAATAAGTCGTAATTGGCGGGGTGGGGCAACTCGCCCCGCCGTTTGCACTCGTGGTGAGGTCGTGAGCCTGTAAAAGGTGTGCGTGCGCTTGCCGTTCGTATCTGCTATCATTCCTAGTCTGTGCGCTCATGCGGGCGTGGCGGAATTGGTAGACGCGCCAGATTTAGGTTCTGGTGGGATTCCCGTGAAGGTTCGAGTCCTTTCGCCCGCACCAACGCACCTGCGTCGGCTCCCGCCGTCGCGACTCTTTGTTGCATAAAGGTACCAGCACCTCAGATAAGCTGGGCAGTATGAGGAGGAACGTGTTGAACATCACCGCTTCTGACGTCAAGGACGCCAAGCTCACCGCTACAGTCACTATCCCGGCCGCCGACGTCGACGCCGCGATCAAGAAGGCCTACAAGGACACCGCCAAGAAGTACCGCTTCCCGGGCTTCCGCGCCGGTAAGGCTCCCCGTCCGGTCATCGACTCTGCCCTTGGCGCCGAGGCTACCCTCGCTCAGGCCACCAACGACCTGATCGCCGCCAACGAGCCCGTCGTCCTCAACGAGCTGGACATCGTCCCCACCAAGAGCGGTGACTACAAGGAGCTCGACCTCGCCAAGGATCACGAGGACTACACCTACACCGTCGAGTTCTCCCTGCGTCCTGCTGCCGAGCTCTCCTCCTTCGACGCCGTTGAGATCGAGATGCCTCCCGCGGAGGTCACCGAGTCCGAGATCAACAACCAGGTCGAGATGCTCCTCAACTACCGTGCCACCTTCGAGGACGTCGAGGGTCGCGCCGTCGAGGCCGAGGACTACGTTACCGTCGACCTCAAGGCCGTCGAGAACGCCGACAACTTCGCCGCTGAGGGCCGCATGCTCATCGCCGGTAGCGACAGCAACCCCAAGGAGTTCAACGAGGCCCTGATCGGCGCTAACGTTGACGACGTCAAGACCGTCACCTGGACCGACGAGGTCGAGGAGGGCGAGGAGGCCGAGACCCACACCGTCGAGGTCACCGTCAAGGGCATCAAGGTCCGCAACACCCCCGAGCTCACCGACGAGCTCGTCAAGTCCGACTTTGGCTTTGACAGCATCGACGCTATGCGCGACGCCATCAAGATCGAGATCGAGCAGGACAAGGCTTCCCGCCTGCCGGCCGAGAAGGAGAACCGTTGCGTCTCCGCTCTCGCCGAGCGTCTGCAGCTCGACGAGATGGACGCCGACTACGAGCAGTCCGTCTTTGAGGAGCTCGGCCAGAACTTCCTGTCCAACCTCGCTGCCCGCGGCATGACCCTGGACACCTGGCTGCCCGCTTCCGGCCTGACCATGGAGCAGTTCATCGGCGACCTGCACAAGCAGGCCAACGACGTCGCCCGTGAGTCCCTGGCGCTCGACGCTCTCGCCCGTGAGCTCAAGATCGAGGTCACCGAGGACGACATTAATGCCGAGTTCGAGAAGGCCGGCGTCAAGGACGTCGAGGCTTCCAAGGCCGAATTCATCGCCGATGGCCGCATGCCTGCCGTCCGCGAGTCCATCCGTCGCTCCAAGGCCGTCGATCACCTGGTCGAGAACGCCAAGGTGACCGAGGTCGACGAGACCGCCAAGGACGCCGAGTAATTCTCGCCACCTTTCCCGCGAGCGCATGGATGCGCCCGTGATGGGGTAAAGTTATAAGCCGGTTATCCGGTTGCTTCGTACGGTGCCAGCCAATGCATAGCATGCGGGCACCGTACGTTTGTCTAGAACCACTATTGGTCCGTAAGAGAAATGGAGATGCGTATGATCGCTAAGTTCGATTCCGCCCTCGTGCCATACGTTATCGAGCAGACGCCGCGCGGCGAGCGCAGCTACGATATCTATTCGCGCCTGCTCAACGACCGCATCATCTTCTTGGGCGAGGAGATCAACTCCGTCAGCGCCAACCTGGTCGTTGCCCAGCTGCTGCATCTTGAGAGCCAGGATGCCGAGAAGGATATCTCGCTCTACATCAATTCGCCCGGTGGCGAGGTCTACTCCGGTCTGGCGATTCTGGACACCATGAACTTCATTAAGCCGCAGGTCTCCACCATCTGCGTGGGCATGGCCGCGTCCATGGCCGCCGTGCTGCTTTCGGCCGGCGCCAAGGGCAAGCGCTTCTGCCTGCCGCACTCCAAGGTCATGATTCACCAGCCCAGCGGCGGTGCCCAGGGCCAGCAGACCGAGATCGAGATTGTGGCCGAGGAGATCAAGAAGACCCGCCGCGAGCTCAACCAAATCCTGTCCGACGCCTCGGGCCAGCCGATCGAGAAGGTCCAGGCCGATACCGAGCGCGACAACTACCTGACCGCTGCCGAGGCCCTCGACTACGGCCTGATCGACCGTATCGTCACCTCGCGCGATCTTGCCGCGAAGGACGCCTAGGATGGCAGGTAACATGCAGGACAACTTTGACGAGAACGGCAATCCCATCCGCTGCTCCTTCTGCGGAAAAGAGCAGGGCCAGGTCCGTCGTCTTGTAAAGGGTCCGACTAACATCTTTATCTGCGACGAGTGCGTCGCCGCCTGCTCCGAGATCCTTGAGGAGTCGTTGGCTTCGGACTTTATGGACGCCGCCCGCAACGGCAATCTCCCGGGTTTCCTCAACGACCACGGCCAGGATGCGTCCCAGCCCGCCGCTGACCCCGAGACGGAGGGCTTTGAGCTCGAGGACGACCGTCAGGTCATCACGCACGTGCCGACGCCGCACGAGATTTATGACGAGCTTTCGGCCTATGTTATGGGCCAGGAGGACGCCAAGCGCGCCATGTCGGTGGCCGTGTACAACCACTACCGTCGCGTGATCGAGGGCGGTGCCGCGGTGTCCGCCTTTGACGAGGCATCGGGCATGGGCGCCCAGTTTGACGATGACATGGACGAGGTGGAGCTCGCCAAGTCCAATATTTTGCTGCTTGGCCCCACCGGTACCGGTAAGACGCTGCTGGCCCAGACGCTCGCGCGCATCCTCGAGGTGCCGTTTGCCATCGCCGACGCCACCGCGCTCACCGAGGCCGGTTACGTTGGCGAGGACGTGGAGAACATCCTGCTCAAACTCATCAACGCCGCCGATGGCGACATTGAGCGCGCGCAGGTGGGCATCATCTACGTGGACGAGATCGACAAGATCGCCCGCAAGGCCGAGAACCTCTCCATCACCCGCGATGTTTCGGGCGAGGGCGTCCAGCAGGCACTGCTTAAGATTCTTGAGGGCACGGTTGCCAGCGTTCCGCCCACCGGCGGCCGCAAGCATCCCCAGCAGGAGCTGCTGCAGATCGACACGACGAACATCCTGTTCATCTGCGGCGGTGCCTTTGTTGGTCTGGATAAGATCATTGCCGATCGCGTGGGCAACAAGGGCGTGGGCTTTAACTCCGAGATCGCCGGCCCCACCTCGGTCGACGAGAACGACCTGCTGCGCCAGGTGCTCCCGCAGGACCTCAACGCCTTTGGCATGATCCCCGAGTTTGTGGGACGTACGCCCGTCGTCACCCAGACGCAGGCACTCGACGAGGACGACCTGGTGTCGATCCTGACCGAGCCCAAGAATGCCGTGGTGCGTCAGTACCGCAAGATGTTCCAGCTCGAGGACGTTGAGCTTGAGTTTGAGGACGCGGCGCTGCACGAGATCGCCCGCATGGCGCTCGCCCGCAAGACCGGCGCCCGCGGCCTGCGTGCCATCTGCGAGGACGTGCTGCAGCAGACGATGTTCGACCTCCCCAGTGAGGAGGGCGTTGCCAAGGTCGTCGTAACCGAAGCCGCCGTAAAGGGCGAAGAACAGCCCCAGCGTATCTACGGCTAGACCTGCCTAAAACGTGTTTGCAAATAGCCTCCGACCACCCGCGGTCGGAGGCTATTTTATATATGCGCAATAACCCCAACTACCTGTGTTATTCTGTGTGTTTGTTTAAGCCTCAGCGAAGTCATTCAGACTGAAGTAATCGATACCTAAGGGGAGGAATGTAGGCCCTAGCGGGCCTGCATTCCTCCCCGGCGGGACAGGGAGAGATATATGGAAGAGATGCCCAAGAATTACGATCCGTCGACCAACGAGCCGGCGATCTTGCAGAAGTGGCTCGACGGCGGCTACTACAAGCGCCGTGAGGGCGTGGGCGACTGCACCGTCACCATTCCGCCTCCCAACGTGACCGGCAAGCTCCACATGGGTCACGCCACCGACGACTCCATCCAGGACGCCATCATCCGTATGGCTCGCATGCGCGGCAAGTCCACGCGCTGGGTGCTGGGCACCGACCACGCCGGTATCGCGACGCAGACCAAGGTTGACAAGAAGCTCAAGAGCGAGGGCATTAGCCGCCTGGAGATCGGCCGCGACAAATTTGTCGACGCCTGCTGGGATTGGACCCACGAGTACGGTGGCATCATCGTCGAGCAGATCAAGCGCATGGGCTGCTCCATCGACTTCGATAACGAGCGCTTTACCATGGACGAGGACTACGCGCAGGCCGTGCGCAAGGTCTTCTGCGACTGGTACCACGACGGTCTGATTTACCGCGGCAAGCGCATCGTCAACTGGTGCCCCAACTGCACTACCGCCATCTCGGACGACGAGGCCGAGTATAAGGACGAGAAGGGCCACCTGTGGCACCTGCGCTACCCGTTGACCGAGCCGGTCAACGGCCAGGATTACATTGTCGTCGCCACCACGCGCCCCGAGACCATGCTCGGCGACACGGGCGTTGCCGTTTCCCCGAAGGACCCCGAGAAGGCCGCCTTTGTGGGTAAGACCGTCAAGCTCCCCATCGTCGACCGCGAGATCCCCATCTTTGAGGATTGGCATGTCGACGCCAACTTCGGTTCCGGCTTCGTTAAGGTCACGCCTGCTCACGACCCCAACGACTACGCCATGGGTCAGGCCCACGACCTGCCACAGATCAATATCTTCGACGAGCACGCGGTGGTCGTCGAGGGCTATGGCGAGTTTACCGGCATGACCCGCGAGGAGTGCCGCGAGGCCGTCATTAAGTGGTTCGAGGAGCATGACCTTCTCGATCACGTCGAGGATCACGACCACTCCGTCATGCACTGCTACCGCTGCGACGCCGCGCTTGAGCCGTGGCTTTCTGAGCAGTGGTTCGTGGCCGTCGACAAACTCAAGGGGCCGGCGCTCGACGCCGTCAACTCCGGCAAGGTCACCTTCCACCCCGCGCGCTGGACGCAGACCTACACCACCTGGATGGAGAACCTCAAGGACTGGTGCATTAGCCGTCAGCTGTGGTGGGGCCACCGCATCCCCGTGTTCTACTGCGAGGACTGCGGCTGGGAGGATGCCCTGACCGAGGACACCGACGTGTGCCCCAAGTGCGGCGGTCATCACGTGCATCAGGACGAGAACGTGCTGGACACCTGGTTCAGCTCGCAGCTGTGGACCTTCGCCACGCAGGGCTGGCCGCAAAAGCCGGAGCTGCTCGAGGGACATCACCCCACGACGGCGCTGGTCACCGCGCGCGACATCATCGCGCTTTGGGTCGCCCGCATGGTCATGAGCTCGCTGTACTTCCTGGACGAGGTGCCGTTTAAGGACGTCGTCATCTACCCGACAATCCTTGCCAAGGACGGCAGCCGCATGTCCAAGTCCAAGGGCAACGGTGTTGACCCCATGGACCTCATTGGCATGTACGGCGCCGACGCCATGCGCTACAACCTGCTCACGCTGTGCACCAACAACCAGGACGTCAAGTTCGACGCGAACATCGACAAGAAGACCAAGAAGCTTATCGACAGCCCGCGTACCGACCAGGCCAAGAGCTTTGTTACCAAGATCTGGAACGCCAGCCGCTTCCTGCTCATGAACATGGAGGGCTACACGCCCGGCGAGCCCGTCGTTGAGACGCCGGCCGACGCCTGGATGTTCAGTCGCCTGGCCAAGGCCGTCAAGATGGTCACCGAGGGTATTGAGAACTACACCTTTGGCGACATGGCTCGCGGCGTGCAGCAGTTCTTCTGGAACGAGGTCTGCGACTGGTACGTCGAGGTCACCAAGGCCCGCCTGAAGGGCGAGGGCCGTCTGCAGGCTCAGCGCAACCTGATCTTTGTGCTTGATACCTCCATTCGCCTGATGCACCCGCTCATGCCGTTTGTCACCGAGGAGATCTGGGACAACATGCCGGCGAGCGTGCTCGACCTGGATGCCGAGGGTAACGTGGACCGCGCCGAGGCGCTTATGATCGCCAAGTGGCCCGAGCCCGCCGACTACGCCAAGTATGTTGACGAGGACGCCGAGCGCGCGTTTGAGCTGTGCCGCGCCGTCGTTTCCGCCGCCCGCGCCACGCGTTCGCGTTATCGCTTGAGCCCCAAGGCCGAGCTCGACGTGGTCGTGCGCGCCGGTGCCGAGGATATCGAGAAGCTCGAGAGCCTGCGCTCGACCATCGAGCCGCTGGCCAACACCGCTTCGCTGGTCATGGGTACCGACGTTGAGAAGCCGGCCGCGAGCATTGCCGTGGTCGACAGTGGCGTTGAGGTCTTTGTGGTGCTCGAGGGCAAGGTTGATCTTTCGGCCGAGAAGGCGCGCCTGGAGAAGGAGATCGCCGCGGCCCAGAAGGAGCTCGCTGGCTGCGAGAAGACGCTCGCCAACGAGGGCTTTGTGGCCAAGGCCGCGCCCGCGGTGGTCCAGAAGAAGAGGGACCGTGCAGCTGAGCTCAAGGAGATCCTGGCGGCGCTGACTGCTCAGGTTGCTGACTTCTCGTAGGCGGTACTGGGGGACGCGGTTTGGGGCATTGCTCGCTACTGCGGACAGTCCTGCTCGCACGAAGGCCACATTAAGTGGCCTTCGGCTCGTGCGGAACTTGTATCGAGCAAAGCCCCAAACCGCTCCCATAGCTTTTACGGGGGCGTCCGCTGCCCGGTAGGACCACTGGGTTGTGGCCTTGATTCTGCTGCAAAGCGGTGTTTGGCTGATATTTTGAATGGGAGGGGCTCGTTGTTGCTTACGGGCCTCTTTTTATGTTGAGGGGACTTTGGCTATGGCAAAGCGTTCTGGGTTGTATTCGGTGCCGTTTGAGGTTCCGGAGCTTTCTTTTGATGAGGCTGTTGCACTTGCGGCCGATACGGGCAAGATTGCGCGTTATTCCACACCGTTGCTCGAGACCGTCGTTGAGATGCTCGATGAGCTTGGTCGTCCTGACGAGTTCTATGATTGCGTCCAGATAGCCGGTACCAATGGCAAGACTTCGACTACGCGTTTTTCGGCTGCCATTCTTCGTGGTGAGGGGCTCAAGACCGCGCTGTATACGTCGCCGCAGCTGGTTCGCTATCCCGAGCGCATGGAGGTTGACGGGCGCGTCGTGAGCGATGAGGCGTTTGCCCGTGGCGTTTCTGCCGCTGTTGAGGCGGGACATCGCGTGAATGCGCGCCGTGTGGCGGCGGGGGAGCGCGCCTATTCCATCACGCCGTTTGACCTGCTGACGGCTGCCGCACTTGTCGTGTTTGCCGAGGCCGCGGTGGATGTTGCCGTGCTCGAGGTTGGCATGGGCGGGCGTTGGGACGCCACAAGCGCGACCGATCCCGTCGCCGTTGCTATTACGGGCATTGGGCTCGATCACACACGTATTTTGGGCGACACGCTCGAGGCCATTGCGGGTGAGAAGGCTGCGGTTATCAAACCCGGACGCTTGGTTGTTTTGGGCGAGGGCACGCATGAGGCGAGCGTTCAATGTGTGATGGATGCCCGTTGCCGCGAGTGCGGCGTTGTGCCGCTGGTGGTGAGCCACGCCACGACTAAGGTGCCGGCGCATGTGGGCGATACGGTTGAGTTCAGCTGTACCACGCCGCGCGCGATCTATACGTCGAGCATGGTCAAGCCGGCCTATCAGCCGCAGAATGCCGCGTGCGCGATTATGCTTTGCGAGGGGTATCTGGGTCGCGAGCTCAACCACGATGTGCTTGATGCGTCACTTATGGGCTGTCCCACGCCGGGTCGTTTTGATGTGCTGGGGACCGATCCGCTCAAGCTGATTGATGCCTGCCATAACCCCCAGAGCTGCGAGAACTTTGTAAGCGCGCTAGACGAGATTGATTCGCGTGTAGAGAATCGCCCCACGCTGCTGTGTGCTGCGCTGGCCGACAAGAACGTGGCGGGTATCGTCGATGTGCTTGTTCCGGCGTTCCCCCGTGTGGTTGTGACGCAGACCGATTCCGACCGCGCCCTACCGGCAGAGGAGCTTGCTGCCCTGGTGGACGCCGATAAGCTCGCGGGCGTGTACGCGAGCGTGCCCGAGGCCCTCGCGGCTCTCGATGCCGCGGGCGAGTCCTTCGTTGCCGCCGGCACCATCACCCTAGCCGGCGAAGTAGCCGGCCTGCTCCGCTAACCCATCCCCTCATCGGTTGCGGTGAAATACGGACTGTTTTACAAGCCAGAAGCCTCAAACAGTCCGTATATCACCGCAACTCAAAAGCAGCCAATTTGGGACGGGGCTTTTTTGGCTGCCCTGTGCCCCGAGTTGACTCGCTTGCCACGAAATGGGCCTATCTACTACGTTTTACCGACTACCCTCGACCATGCCGAGAATCGCGAAATTAAAACCGCAGGTAGACGGCTTGCAGATATTGCGAAAAACCAGTTATGGTCGACCCATGCGGGTTAAACGTAGTAGATAGGCCGTTTTTGTGGCGCTGTTCATATGATGCGGCAAAGGGCTGCCCCTTTGCCGCATTGCCTAGTCTAGGCGGACCGGATCATGGGGGTAGGCGTTGAGAATCTCGACGCCGGACTCGGTAACTAGGGCCAGGTCCTCGATGCGGACGCCGGTGCGGCCGGGGAGGTAAATGCCCGGCTCGATGGAGAAGGTCATGCCCGGCTCTACGACCTGCTCGTTGACGAGCGAGACGTCGCCCGGCTCGTGATCCTGCAGGCCGATCGAGTGTCCCAGGCGATGCGTAAAGTACTGCCCATAGCCCGCGTCTTCAATCACGTCGCGTGCGGCACGGTCCAGGTCGCACATGCGCACGCCCGGTGCGATGAGCGCCTCGGCGGCCTCGTTGGCGCGGCGCACGATATCGTAGATGCGCGCCGTCTCTTCGTCCGGCTCGCCCCAAAAGAACGTGCGCGTCATGTCCGAGCAGTAGTTGCAGCGGCGTCCGCCAATGTCGAACAGCACCACGTCGCCGCGCTTGAGCGCGGTGTCGTCGGGTTCGTGATGCGGGTCGCCGGCGTTGGCGCCAAAGCTCACGATGGGCGGAAAGCTAAAGCCCTCGCAGCCGTGCTTGCGATACAAGCCGAGCATCTGGTCGGCAATCTCGCGTTCCGTCACGCCCTCGTGGACGAGCTTGATGGCGTCGTCCATCACGGCGTCGTTGGCGGCCGAGGACGCGCGCATGAGCTCCTGCTCGGTGGCATCCTTGTGGGTGCGCGCTGCGGTGACGGCAAAGTCACCCAGGAAAAACTCGCTTGCGGCGTGGCGCTCTAGGAGCGGCATCAAAAAGCCAGAGCGCATGACGGTGTCGATGCCGAGCG
>CABSNF010000030.1 GCA_902478995.1 uncultured Collinsella sp. | reverse complement strand
GCTCAGTGTCTCGTGGGCTCGGAGATGTGTATAAGAGACAGGCCCCGCACCGTCCAGACCGCCGACCGCGGCAAACTCGACGTCCGTGCCCTCGTCTTGCTCGCCATCCTGCTTGCCGCCGGCTTCATCCTCAACTTCACCGTCGGCAAGGCCATCTCGGGCATCTCGGGCGGCATGATCAGCCCCGAGTTCATCATCTCGGCCTTCTGCCTCACCATCCTGATCGTTCGCCCCAACATCGGTCAGGCACTCGTCATCGGCCTGATCTCGGCCGCCGTGATCCAGATCACCACCACCTCGCCATTTGTCGATTTTGCCGCCGAGGGCATCGCTGCCATGCTCATGGCCGTCATTGTCAACGCTGCCGCCAAGGACGGCCAGGTTAAGCCCGCCGTCGCCATCGTCGCAGCCTTCGTGACCACCTTTGTCTCGGGCGTCATCTTCATGGTCATCAAGATGACCATGCTCGGCGTGGTGGGCGAGCTCGCCGCTGCCATGCTGCCCGTCGTCGCCATGACCGCCGTCTTTAACGCCATCCTGGTCGGCGCTCTCTACATGCCCATCCAAAAGTCCCTTAAGCTCAACTAACCTGCTCGGCTTTACGAACCACCCCATCTCGGCGTTCATTCGTCGCTCGCGTACCCAAGTACGCTTCGTTCCTCTTTCGCGCCAACCTGGGGCCCTCGTAAAGCCGTCTCCGTGCTTCACCACCAAAGACTGTCCCAAACAGCTAGCTTTTGGGGACGTTCTTAAACGACCAGTCATGTAAGAACGTCCCCGATGACTATGAAAGGTATCCATGGAAACGATCATCAACGTCGACGATGTCTCGTTCTCCTATGGCACGCAGACCGAGCAGGCGCTTAAGCATATCTCGCTCGGCGTGAACAGGGGAGATTTTATCGGCATTATCGGGCCTTCGGGCGCCGGCAAGTCCACACTTGCCGCCTGCCTGTCGGGAGCCGTACCCCACCACTACACCGGCACGTTCTTTGGCTCCGTCACTGTCGACGGCAACGACACCTGTGAAGTTTCGCTCACCGATGTGTCGCAGATCGTCGGCAGCGTGTTGCAGGACATCGACACGCAAATGGTCGCCTCGGTCGTCGAGGACGAGATGCTTTTTGGCCTGGAGAACTTTGGCGTTCCCCACGACCAGATCGAGCAACGTGTGAGCGAGACGCTTAAGACCGTCGGCATCAGCGACCTGCGCGACCGCGAGATTGCCACGCTTTCGGGCGGCCAAAAGCAAAAGGTTGCCATCGCCGCCATCCTCGCCATGCGTCCGCGTGTGCTCGTGCTCGACGAACCCACCGCGGCGCTCGACCCCGCCAGCTCCACGCTGGTCTTCGAGACCCTGCGTGAAGCCAACCGTGCACTCGGCATCACCATCGTCGTCGTTGAGCAAAAAGTCGCCCTGCTTTCGGAATATTGCAACCGCGTGCTCGTGCTCAATCATGGCGAAATCGCGCTACAGGGCGAGCCGCACGAGGTCTTCGCGCACGCCGATGAGCTCCGAGCCATCGGCGTCGATTGCCCGCGCGTCACGCGAATTTTCAACAGCCTCGAGGCCGATGGCCTGGCCAGCGGCACTCCCTGTTTGGATGTTGATGAGGCCGAGCGCCTGATTACGGGCATCGTCGACCCCGCACACGCAAGCAGCGACACTCAGGCACCCGCCGGCTCACCGCACGCACCGTCGTTGCGCCCGCACGCCAAGGACGCCGAGCCCGTGCTCACCTTCGATCACGTTGAGTTTGCCTATCCCAATGGCGGCGCCGCCGTCCATGACCTCAACCTGACCCTCTATCCCGGCGAGCTCGTGGGCATCGTCGGCCAAAACGGCGCCGGCAAGACCACGCTCACCAAGCTGCTCACAGGCCTGCTTAAGCCCGTCTCGGGCAGCGTGCGCGTCACGGGACTGGATACCGCATCCGTTCCCACGAGCCGCATCGCCCGCGAAGTCGCAACCCTCTTCCAAAACCCCGACCGCCAGATCTGCAAGGACACCGTGCTCGACGAGGTCGCCTTTGGCCTGGAGCTTGCCGGCATCGACCGCGCCGAGGCGCTGCGTCGCGCCCAGCTCGTCATCGACCGCTTTGGCTTGCCGGCCGACGAGGCACCCTTCTCGCTCTCGCGCGGTCAACGCCAGATGGTGGCACTCGCCTCCGTCGTGGTCGTAGAGCCCAAAATCGTGGTGCTCGACGAGCCCACGAGCGGCCTTGACTACCGCGAGTGCATGACCGTCATGGAAACCGTACGCACCATGGCCGAGCGCGGCTGCGCTGTAATCATGGTCTGCCACGACATGGAAGTCGTCTCCGACTTCGCCGAGCGCATTGTAGTAATGGCCGACGGCCGCATCCTCGAGCGCGGCCGCACGCACGAGCTGTTCTCGGACATCGAGCTCATGCAGCGCGCCTACGTTGAGCCGCCCCAGGTCATAGAGCTTTCTCGTCGCCTGACATCCTCCGTCTCTCCCGCCTTTGCACAGGTGAGCGAGGTCACCGATATCGTTCGCATTACCGAGGAGATGGTCCACCGTGGTTAACGTCATCGACTATATGCCGGGCGATACACTGCTGCACCGCTTGAACCCGGTCGTCAAACTGGGCCTTGCCGCCGCCATCATCATCGGCATCTTCCTGTCCGACACCTACGTGGCGCTGCTGGGCTTTTTGGCGCTCACCCTTGCACTGGGCGCCTACGCCGGCGTCGTCGACCGCCTGATCGCGCTGCTCAAGCTGCTGATTCCGCTCGCGCTTATCATGCTGGTGCTTCAGCTGGCTTTTATGCGCGATGGCAACATGGTGTGGGGCTTTATCACCGACATGGGCCTCGTTACCGGATCGAAGGCCTGCCTACGCCTGTTGGGCGTGGCGCAGCCACTCATCCTCATGCTTATGGTGACCAAGCTCAACGACCTCGCCAACGCCTGCGTCGAGGTGCTGCACGTGCCATATCGCTATGCCTTCACCTTTACCACGGCACTGCGCTTTGTGCCGGTATTTGGCCAGGAAATGAACGCCATCATGGAGGCACAGACTGCACGCGGCGTCGAATACGACACTAAGAATCCCGTCAAGAAACTCAAGCTTATGCTGCCGCTGTGCGTGCCACTACTTATCTCGAGCGTGGGCAAGACCGATGCCACCGCGCTTGCCGCCGAGCAGCGCGGCTTCTACCTGCGCACGCGCGCGAGTTCGTATAAGCGCTACCCCATCAAAGGCCTGGATATCGCCGTACTTATCGTCAGTATCGCCCTTATCGCCATCGGCTTCCTGTTCTAGCAATCGCTGGCAGCAACCGGCAAATGCAAAAGGCCTCGGCTCGCACCAAACGAGCCGAGGCCTTTACTGTTTTCCCAGATAATACCTGTCAAAATAAACCTGTCCCTTTTTGGCAGGTCGAGGGCTACAGGCGGTAGGGGACACCGCTGCGAATGATGGACTCGCGCACCAGGACATCCATCGCATCGAGGGTGATCTCGGGCATCTCGCGATACTTCTGCAACACCGAAAGCTCCGTGCAGGCCAGGATGACGCGGTCGCAGCCGCTGCGGGCGAACTCCCACATCACGCGGTCGAACTTATCCATATCGGGTTCGCGCCCGGCCTTCACATCGTCGTAAATGAGCGACATCACGTCGGCCTGACGCTTTTCGCTGGGATAGACGACCTCAACGCCCGCGGTCTCACATTCGCGCCCATAGACGTCTGCGCCCACGGTACCGTCGGTGCCCATGATGCCGATCTTGCGCACCGGCTCGGCCGGCATGCTCAGGTTTGGATCGAACTCGCACTCCCCCATCACCGCGCCGGCCAGAGCATAGCGCACCGACTCGCGCGGCATGTGGATAATCGGCACCTTGGTAAACGACTGAATCTGATCGTAGAAGTAGTGCGACGTGTTGCAGGGAATCGCTATGTGCGCGCAGCCCAGCGTCTCGAGCGCCTGAGCGCACTCCTTCATGGTCGCCAGCAGCTCGGCATGCTCGCCAGTCTTGATGGCCAGCGTACGGTCGGGCATGGTCGACTTGGAAAGCACCACCATGTCGATATGCTCCTGATCACAGGCAGCAGCCGTATGACGTACCACCTGGTCGTAGTAATACGACGTGGCCTCGGCGCCCATGCCGCCGATAACTCCCAGCTTTTCCATCGCCGCCTCCTTGGTGACGCCCACGCAATTGCTCGCACCATATCCGCGCCCGTCCGATGCAAACCGGGCGGGCGCCGCGCTCATCTACTTGTAATACGTCTTGAACAACTTAAAATGACGCAGCTTGGTGTGCCACATGCGCAACCAGCGGTTAAAGACAAAATCACCCTTCATAAACGAAGGATCGGCAGCCTTGCCCTCCTTGGCCAGACGATGCGCCTTCGCACGCAGCTCGGGGTCCTTGACATACTTGTCAACGACGCCCATAGGAACGACCATCCACAGCGCCTCGTCCTGCGCCGTCACAAACTCCGGCTCAAACGGGCGGTTATAGACGTACTCATCCACCACGTATTTGGCAACGTTAAAGCCACTATTAGTGACATAGTAATTACTGCGTCCCTGACGCGTGTTGAAGTCAAAGAACTTAAACGAGCCATCGCGCTCGTCGTACTTGACGTCGAAGTTGGAGAAGCCCGTAAACTTAAGGTCCTCAAGCAGCTTGCGCACGCCATCCATGAGCTCGTCGTTGGGCTCAGTGATGATGCAGGCGTGGTTGCCGACACCATGGGGCTGATGCTCCTCGAGTAGCACGTGACCCAGGCACATCATGCGAACCTTGCCGTTGCGGTCGGAATAACTGGTAAGTACGCGCATGTACTCGTCGTTGCCGGGCACGCGGTCCTGCAAGATGAGGTCATCGGTGTAGCCGCTGGCGTACACATCGCGAATGACTTGTTCCAGCTCGGCGCGATCGGCAATCTCGTAGGCCTTCTTCTGACCCTCGAACTCGTGCTCCCACCACATGATGCCGTCAGAGGGCTTCAGAATCATCGGAAAGGGGAAGTCGATCTGGTCGAGCACCTCGGCGGAAGCCTCACCCTGAGCGTTGAGCATCGCCATAGTAAAGGTAAACGTGTGCGGATAGGGCACACCGTGCTTCTCGCACAGCTCGTAGAAGATCTCCTTCTTTTGGCACTGCTCAAGCATGCTGTAGGGCGCATAGGGCGCGATGACGTTCGAGGCAAGCTGGCCGGCGTCCTGAGCCTGCGCGGCAAGCGCGACGTAGTTGTCGCCGCAGCCCATGAGAATAATCTTCTTATCAGGATTGGCCTGTGCGACGCCGTTAACGGTCTCAATCATGACCGGCATGGTGTCGATATCCACGTTGGGCGTGTAGTCGATAATCTGGCTGCGATACGCGGGGCCGGTCTGGTACTTGCCAAAGACCAGGCTCTTAACCTGATACTCCTCGTAGAAAGCGCGCGCCACCGAATACGCGTTGATGTCGCCGCCGAGCAGCACGGGGATAAACTCGCGCTCTGTAAACTGCAATGCCATGGAAACTTCCTATCTAGAACTGCCCACACGACGGGCGGTCTTTGTGCAACTGATTTATTCTAGCGTGCCGAGCCGCCGGCACCCAAAGCTCCACCGTATCTATGGCAATCGGCGTAATTGTCAGCACGAAGGCGGCAATCACCGGCGTACGACAACGGGCAATGAACCCACCGTTGTTATAGGATTCAGCATATTGCCCGCCCCGTCGAAAGGTGCACCGTGCCCCAGGCTCATCCGATCAACAACCCCATCATTGACGCCGCAAAGCGCGAACTTGCGGATCGTGCCCAGACGGCAGCTCCCCTACGCACCGCAAACGATGCTTACAACGGGCCTGCCCGCATCGTCTCAATCAACACGTCGGAGCACAAAGGCACGCGTAAGTCACCCGTCGCCGACGGGCACGACACCGTCATCGAGCAGTTTGGCCTCGCCTCCGATGCGCACGCCGGGCATTGGCACCGTCAGGTCTCCTTTTTAGCTGCAGAGTCTATCCAGACGGCGCAGGCGCGCGGGCTCGATGTGCACGAGGGCGACTTTGGCGAGAACTTCACAACCCAGGGCATCAACCTGCTCTCGCTCCCTCTGGGAACGCAGCTCAAGCTCGGCAACGAAGTACTCGTCGAAATCAGCCAGATCGGCAAAGTCTGCCACACCCGCTGTGCCATCTACTATCTCGCCGGCGACTGCATCTTCCCCCACGAGGGCATTTTTGGCGTCGTGCTGCAGGGCGGAGAAGTCCATGTCGGTGACGACGTCCAGGTGGTCAGGCTCGGCGACGGCACCTGTTCCTTCACTCCCGCCGAGGCACTCAAAGAGGTTGAGCAGGCTCGTCGCGAAGGAACCCTGTAGTTGCAAAAATCCCACGTTAAGGTAGCTTTTACAGCCAAAAACCTTCACAAACAGGGTGCCGTAACGTTAAAGTTGAACTCTATGGTTTCTCAACAATTCACCATTCCCGCAGGTCAAGGCCAAAGCCTCAAGTTCAACTTGACCCTTTAGAACCTTTAAGGTTCAAGTTGAGGTCGAAAGCAGTAGTAGAATACACCTCGACCAATAACCTACGATTGATTGCAGAGGGACTGGATGCAGCATTCGAACCATCGCACTGCAGCGCTCATCGCGTCGAAGCCGGCTCGCATCATCACGAGCGCCGCACTCGCCGTAGCGCTGACGGCCACGCCGATGCTCTCCCCCGTCGCGGCCTATGCCGCCTCGCAGGCAACGCAGGATCAGCTTTCCGCCGCCCAGAAAAAAATCGAGGACGCTACGAGCGCCTACAATGACGCCCGAACCAAGCTCGAGGATCTGCAAAAGCAGATCGACTCCAATGAGGCGAACATCGATAAGATTGAGGCCGAGCTACCCGAGCAGCAGGCCAAGGCAAGCTCCGCCATGCGCGATCTGTATAAGTACCAGAAGGGCACCAGCCCCATCGTAAGCTTCCTGGTGAACACGCAGAGTTTGGGCGACTTTATCACGACCTGCAAATACACCAACCAGATTACAAGCTCGAGCGTCGACGAGATCGAAGAGCTTAACAAGATGCAGACCGAGCTCGAACAGAACAAAACCGAGCTCGAGCAGGCCAAGTCTCAACTCGAGGGCGAGCAGAAAAATGCCGAGGATGCACTGGCGCAGGCTCAGCAGCTCCGCAGCGAGGCGCAGGCAAAGGCCGAGCAGGAAAATGCTGCCGAGCTGGCAAAGCTCGAGGCCGACAAGGCCGCTGCCGCCGAGAAGATCTCGGGTACCGGCGTGAGCGGCAATAACTCCAACAGTCAGGCAACCAACTCCAACACCACCATCGACACCACGGTGAACAACTCCAACAGCGGCAATTCCGATTACGACTCGTTCATTAACGAGTGGACGAGCCGCATCGACAACTACCTTGCCGGTTCCCCCATGGCAGGCCAGGGCTATAACTTTGCCGTCGCCGCTTGGAATACCGGCGTCGATCCCCGTTGGTCCCCCGCCATCGCCTGCATCGAGAGCAGCAAGGGCCTCTATTGCGCCGGCTCCTATAACGCCTGGGGCTGGAGTGCCCGCGGCGGTGGTTGGCGTAGCTTTGGTAGCTGGAGCGAGGGCGTCTCCGCCCACGTTGCCTACCTGGGCGCCAACTATGGCTCCACGCTCACCCCGGCGGCCGCCAAGAAGTACTGCCCGCCTACGTGGCAGGACTGGTACAACAAGGTCGCTTCCCAGATGAACCGCATTTAGACTCGCAAGACTCAACTGCAAAGGGCCCCAGACGGGGCCCTTTTTCATATATCTAGGAGACGACACCCGTCGCGTTGCCGATGACGACGACAACGCACATGACGGCAAACATAAACCCGAGCGCCTTGAACCATAGTTCGACAAAAGCACTCCCCCGATACCGATCGAGCACGGGAAAGCGACGTCGAAGCCTACGCCGGTCGAGCATTCCGAATGCAATGAGCAGCACCAGGCCATCGACCATAAAGAAATACTCAAGCGCCAAAAACCACGTTGGATAGTTTCGGTTTTCGCCCGTTGGCGTAAATACCGCAAAATGGCTGCCCATCAGCAGCAACAATGTTGTCGCATAGACGCATCCATTCCATATGCGCCCCACGGACTCGGGGATACGCGAGGGCAGACGCGCACATTTGGACGCCAAGGACTCGAACGCCGAGGGCGAGATAGCCGAATACCGACCTGCAGAAGGCGAAAGCGCAGGGGCAACCGGTTGTTGCGCCCGATGCACTTGCGGCACCGCGGTCCGGGACACGGCGGCGGCAGGAGCCGTTATGAGCGACGACACAGGGGCGCACAAGTCGTACGCTGCGCGCGCAGCATTGCCCAACGCCTTTGCGCTCGCAAAGCGCTTGGCGGGATCGAGCGCCATCGCCATGCAAATCACATCCGCCAGCGGAACGGGAATGCCGTGCGCCTCGCATTGCTCGCGCATGTCACGCCCCGGTTTGGGATCATCCCCCGTCAGGCAAAAGAACAGCAGCGCGCCAAGCGCGTAAATATCGCTGCGGACGCTCGTCTGCCCAAACCCAAACTGCTCGGGCGGCGCATAGGAACGCGTGCCAAACTTGACGGTGTCGGCGTCGGCGCCATCGCGCCAAACGCGCGCGATTCCCAGGTCAATAATCACCAGCGACGAGAAGATCATGCCGGCATCGGCCGCATACCTCACGCCCGATACGATGATGTTCGAGGGTTTAAGGTCGCGGTGGATTACCGGCACCCCCGGCTCCCCCGCAGCTGCAAAACCAGCATGCAGCTCGCCCACCGCTTCACACAGAACGGGATACAGCCCGCGGGCATAATCGGGCGTCGCCCCCAAGCGTCCCACCAACGCCTCGAGTGTCTCGCCTTCGACATACTCCATCACCACGTCAAGCTCGTCGCCCACACGGCGGCAATCGACGATTCGGGGCAAGTGCTCAAAACGACGACCGGCGCGCTGGGCCGCAAACAGACGCTCGTACGCTCCGCCAATCTGCGCCGAAGCATCGATGCACTTGCGGACAAAGGGACCGAGAGACCCGCCGCCAGAGCCCTCAAAATAGACGAGTTCGGTCGTCTCGACATCCGAGCACTTGAGCACGCGCTCCACACGATAGCTGTCATCGCGGTCGAGCGACGCCAAATGCTCGACAAGTGAAGTAGTCAGCTCGTCATCGGAATATGTTGGGCTCTGAGTATCCATAGCGTCCATCATAACGCAGGGTGCGGACACCCCATGGTGTCCGCACCCCGTTCGTTCGCATAGTTGTTTCGGCAACAGCCAGCTCAGCCATCGGCCGCTAACTCACCGTCTCCTCGCCAAAGCGATACAGCTCTTCATTGACCTTTTGGAGGCTACAGCCACGGTCGATGCAAAAGATAATGATTGCGTCGCGACGGTCCTTGCAGTTGAGAACGCTCACTCCGGCAGCCGTCAGGGCGCGGTTGGTCTCCTTCATCGATAACGCCATTGCAAAGGCAATCTGCAGCACCTTATTGCGGCTCGGATTGCGCGAACCGGTAAAGATCTGATAGCTAAAGGTCTCGTTGAGGTCGGCCATGCGCACCACGCGCGAACGCTCGAGCCCCTTCTCTTGCAGCAACTGCTTTAAGTAATCCGAAAGCGACGGGGCGGCAAAGTCGTGTTCCTTGATATAGTCATCGATACTCGGCGCATCAAGGAGCTCGTTGAGCAACTCGTCAGTCAGCTTTTTATCGGGCACACGACCTCACCTCCCATACGGCGCAACGGTAGCGACATGCTAGGCCAGCACCCAGCTTGCAGTGGCAGATTTATCAAACATGTTGGCAAAATAGAGAGCCTTCTTGATGTCACCATCAAAGTAGATATTGCCCGCCACGGAGCCACCGGCGGCAAGGGTGCCAGACTGCAGTTCATCGGAGCCCTCGCTGTAATAACCCTGGTTCTGCTGAGCACCGTTGGCGTCCTCGCCCTTCCAGTCGTAGATATTGTAGTCCGCGCCCTCATCGCCATTGTTGACGTACGTGACGTGAATACCCGTCATGGTCGAACCGTCATAATTTGTGAGACCGGGCTGGACGGAATCGACGACGACGGAAAGGCCAGCAGTCGTGGTCACCGTCGTGCCAACAGCCAGGTCAGTCGTAGGCTGCTCTTCCTTCTTCGTCTCTTCCTTCTTGTCGCCATTGTCGGCATCCTCGGTGACGGTCGCCTTATCGCTACCGCAACCGGCAAGAAGACCGGCAGTCCCCAAAGCGACGGTGGCGAATGCGCCAAGTGCAGCGCGACGGCTCAGCAGCACTTCGTTTTCGAGCTTATTCATCATGCATCCTTCCTACGATCCGGCTACCGCGCCGGCACACAGCACATCGTAGGAAGGATTGAATTTGAATTCATTAGCTGAGAGCTAAGGTTGCGGTAAACGGCCAATGCAGTTATCCAAACGCCGAGCAAACGCACTTTGCGCGACCGTCTGCTGGCAGCGCATCAACCCACCGTGACGGATTCCCCGGTAAAGGCACTAATCATCAGCAGGACAAAGAACACCAGGTAGCCGACACTCAGTGGGTACGCAATGACCAGGAAGACGACCCAGCCGGCATTGGTTTTACCATCGGCACGACGTTGCTCGCGATTGCGGCAAAGCCAAATCGTCACGCCAATAGCCACAATCAACAGCACGAGCGCCGCTGCGGCCAGCCCGGCAAGTGCAAACATCACGCCAATGCTCACAGCAATAACCGGAAGCAACAACAAGCCGCATCCACACCCACCGGGACTATAAACGGCAGTCTGTCGGCATCGCCTCATCGTCACTCCAACCTCAACATCTTTCAGCACTACAATGCGATAGCCTGCCGGACAGGAACGATCTTATCCAGTTCCGGTTCGATGCGTCTCTTCTCCGCCTCGAGATCAAACGCTATCTGGGCGCGCAGCCAATAACCATCCGTCAGGCCAAAGTAGCGGCAAAGGCGAAGGTCGGTGTCGGCCGTCACGCGACGCCTTCCCAAGATAATCTGCCCAATGCGCTGGGCCGGAATCCCGGTCTCCTTGGCGAGGCGATATTGAGAAATACCCATAGGGACAAGAAAATCCTCTTTGAGGAGCTCGCCAGGAGTCACCGGCGGCAGCAAATCGAGCGCAGTCTCGTCACTTGTGATAATCGATGATTTCGACATTCCAAGCCATCCCCTGTCTCCACTCAAAACAGACCCGGTAGCGCTCATTACGATGCAATCATAGTATCGCCTTACGTTAATAACGTCAAGCGTTTCTATAGAGTTACATCCCTATTATAGCGTACATTTGTTCGTATTTTCGAGAACAAACGTCCACGTCAATTAACCAAGCAAAAGTAATCGTTTGTAGACATCGAGGCCTTTGAGCAGGATTTCCTCGTCAAAGAGCATGGTATCAGTATGCAGGGCACTCGTGGAATAGGCGGGGCAGCCCTCGGCGTCGCTCGGATTATCCTGACTGACAGGAACGCCCGTGCCCAGCAAGAAGAACACGCCCGGCAGATGGCGCTGGTAAAAGGCGAAGTCCTCGGCAATCAGCAAAGGCTCATCCACGAGCTGCAGCTCGGGCAAGGCAGGCGCGACATTGGCAAATAGCTCGGGATCGTTATCGACCGGCGGATAGCCCTCGGCAAAATCGAGGTCATATGTGCAGCCCGTTGCGGCGCATGCCTCATCAAGCACGCGGCGCACGCCCTCACGCGCACGGTCGAACATGTCGTCCGTAAACACACGCAGGCTGCCGGCAACATGGGCCTCCCCCGCCACCGCGTTGCAGACGGTACCGGCCTGCAGCAGGCCAAACTTGCCGATACAGGGTTCGTCGGTGCCCAGCTCGTCCATCAGTTCGCGCTCGGCAACCAAGAACTTGGCAGCCGCCAGCGCCGCATCGTGCGATTCCTCGACCGGAACGCCATAGGTCTTAGCGATATGGATGCTCGTCCCGTGAATATGAATGTGTGTCTCACTCGAACGCGCCAGCAGCGGACCGGAACAACTCGCCAACGTGCCGGCAGGCAGATCGGGCCACACATGGAAGCCAAAAATGCGGTCAGCCCCATAGCGCTCGAACACACCGCTCTCGCATACCGTCTTGGCACCACCGGTCGTTTCCTCGGCCGGCTGGAACACAAAGAGAACGTTGCGCCTAATGGCGCCCGGCTGCTCGCGAATCGTACGGTCGACATACGTCGCGGCGGCAAGTGCCATGGCCATGTGTCCGTCATGTCCGCAAGCGTGCATCTTGCCGGGATGGATCGAGGCAAAGGCCGCTCCCGTCGCCTCCGCGATGGGCAGCGCATCCATATCGGCGCGAATCGCCGTGGCACGCGCGGCACCAACGCCAGCGTCGAAGAAAGCGCAGACGCAGCTGGGACACGGATGGGTCACCTCGCAAGCGAGCGGCGCCAACATGCCCTCGATATAGGCGATAGTCTGCGGAAGATCGAAATCGAGCTCCGGAATGCGATGGAGATCGCGGCGATAGCGACGGAGTTCTTGGAGCTCGGTCATAGAGAATCCCTTCGTGAGGCACATCTGTTGCAACTTATTGTGATACAGGATTGTGGCACACATGTTTCCAGCATATTGCTGCATTTTTTAAACGTTATATACGAATACTCTTGTTTGGTAAAGTGCAACGTGATAGGGTCTTTACCACTTGATAGAGGCGCGGGCACGAAGAGCCGCGGGCGAGCCGGCAGGCTTTGACCCCGTGGGGAGGCGAAACCCGCCGAACTGGGTTTTTCGGGCACGAACAACCTGGTGGGCCTGTGGGAAACACCCACAGGACTGTCTGCAGCAATGCGGGAGCGCTATCCGGACATTGGGTCCACGCTATGCGGATTCGATGCGCAGATGGCGCCGTCTGGATAGCGAGGTTTACGGGACATGGCATTGACCCCCAACGAGGCATATGCGGCCAAGCAGCCGTTTGTGGACAAGGAGACACTCGAGCATATCGTCGAGCAGTTCCCCACGCCGTTTCATCTATACGACGAGGCGGGCATCCGCCGCAACATGCAAGAAGTGCGCGACGCCTTTGCATGGAACCCAGGCTTTAAGGAATACTTTGCCGTCAAGGCCAACCCCAACCCGGCGCTCATCTCCATTCTCAACGAATACGGCTGCGGCTGCGATTGCTCGAGCTATACCGAGCTCATGATCGCCCGCTCGCTGGGCATCACGGGACACGACATCATGTTCTCGTCCAACGACACGCCGGCTGCCGACTTTGAGCTCGCCAACAAGCTGGGTGCCATCGTCAACTTTGACGACATCAGCCACATCGAGTTCTTTGAGCGTGTTGCGGGGCCCATCCCCAAAACGGTCAGCTGCCGCTTTAATCCAGGCGGCCTGTTCCAACTCTCCAACGGCATCATGGATAACCCCGGCGACTCCAAGTACGGCATGACCACCGAGCAGCTCTTCGAGGCGTTCCGCATGCTCAAGGCCAAGGGCGCCGAGCATTTTGGCATCCATGCCTTCCTTGCCAGTAACACCGTCACTAACGACTACTATCCCAAGCTCGCACGCATCCTCTTTAAACTTGCCGTGCGCCTGGAGCGCGAGACCGGCGCACATGTCGCCTTTATCAATCTGTCCGGCGGCGTCGGTATCCCCTATCTGCCCGAGCAGCAGGCCAACGATATTCACGCCATCGGCGAGGGAGTGCACGCGGCATACGACGAGATTCTGGTTCCCGCTGGCATGGGCGATATGGCGATCTGCACCGAGATGGGCCGCTTTATGATGGGTCCCTATGGGTGCCTGGTCACCAAGGCCATCCACGAGAAGCAGATCTACAAGGACTATATCGGCGTGGACGCCAGTGCCGTCGACCTCATTCGTCCCGCCATGTATGGCGCTTACCACCACATCACGGTGATGGGTCAGCCGGACGGTCCCGATAAAACCGCAGCCCCCGTCACGAACACGTACGACATCACGGGCAATCTGTGCGAGAACAATGACAAGTTCGCCATCGACCGCGAGCTTCCGCATATCGACATGGGCGACCTGCTCGTGATTCACGACACCGGCGCGCATGGCCACTCTATGGGCTACAACTACAACGGCCGCCTGCGCTCCGCCGAGGTCCTGCTGCGCCCCGATGGCTCGGCAGACCTCATTCGCCGCGCCGAGCGCCCGGGCGATTACTTTGCCACGCTCGACGTGCTGCCGTGCGGCCGCGAGCTGCTGACCAAATCGCGCGCCGAAAGCGCCCGCCATCGCGCTCAGGACGAGCGCCTAGCAGTCGCCGCCCAATGGAACAAACGCGTCCAGATCGCGGAAGCGAAGGAGAAGAACATGGATATCCGCAATCTCGAGGGCTCAATCGTCGCCCTTGTTACGCCGTTTAAAAAGGACGGCAGCGTCGACTTTGACGCACTCGAGCGCCTTATCGATTTCCACCTGCAAAACGGCACCGACGCCATCCTCACCCTGGGCACCACCGGCGAGAGCGCCACGATGACCGACGACGAGGACAACTCCGTTGTCGCCGCAGTGGTCAAGCAAGTTGCAGGACGCATCCCCGTCATCGCCGGCTCGGGCTCCAACTCCACGCAGACCATGCTCACCAAGTCGCTCACTTACCAGGGCCTGGGCGCCGACGGTCTGCTGCTCATTACCCCCTACTACAACAAGTCCAACGAAGAGGGCATCTACCAGCACTTTAAGACCGTCGCCGATGCCGTGAACATCCCCTGCATCCTGTACAACATCCCCGGCCGTTGCGGCTGCGACATCAGCGAGCGCAACGTAGAGCGCCTGGCCGCACATCCCAACATCATGGGTATTAAGGAAGCCTCGGGCAACGTCGCCTACGCGGCCAAGATTGCCCACCTGCTGTCCGACGACTTCCGCATGTACTCGGGCGAGGACGCCCTCACCGTGCCGCTCATGAGCCTGGGCGCTTCGGGCACCATCAGCGTGTGGGCCGACGTTCAGCCGCAGCTCGTGCACGACATGTGCCGCGCCTATCTGGACGGCGACGTGGAGCGCGCCCGCGATATCCAGATTGCCGGCCAGCCGCTCATCAATGCCCTCTTTAGCGAGGTCAACCCCATCCCCGTCAAGGAAGCACTCGCCCAGATGGGTATGATCGAGGCAAACTACCGCATGCCGCTGTGCCCCATGGCAGACGACACGCGCTCCGCACTTACCGATGCTCTGAAAGGAGCTGGTCTGCTTGATTAAGACCGTCATTATGGGAACGGGCCGCATGGGCTCGCTCATCCGCACTACCGCCGAGGGCGTTGTCGACGCCGCCGGACAACCTGTTTTCAATATCGTGGCCCAGATCGGCTTCGACTTGTCCGAGCTCGAGAGCGCACCGGCCGCCGATGTAATCATCGACTTCTCGAACGTCGTGACCTTCGATGCCGTTGTCGCCTATGTCGAGCGCACGGGTGCCGCACTCGTTTCCGGCACCACGGGCTATACGCCCGAGCAGGTGGATCGCCTGCGCGAGCTGGGTCAGAACGCCCGTGTTATGCACTCGGGCAACTACTCTATCGGTATCGCCGCCCTGCGCCATCTGGTTGCCCAGGCCACGCGCGAGCTGCCCGGCTTTGACTGCGAGATTGTCGAGACGCACCACAGCCAAAAGGTCGACGCTCCCAGCGGCACCGCCAAGCTGCTACTCGACGCCGTGGTCGAGGCCGAGCCTGAGGCTGGCTACCACCCTGTCTATGGCCGCGAGGGCATGTGCGGCGCGCGCGACCCCAAGGAGATCGGCATGCACTCGCTGCGCGGCGGCACCGTCGCCGGCGTGCACGAGGTAAGCTTTTTCGGCCAGGACGAGGAGGTCACGCTCACGCACCGCGCCACGAGCCGTCAGATCTTCGTCAACGGCGCCCTGGCAGCCGCGCAGAAGCTCGTCACCCGCGAGCCCGGCTTCTATACGTTCGACCAGATCATGTTTGCCTAACCAGGTATCAACCGAATCCACCCAAAGGAGAGATAGCAAATGAGCAACGCAGCCGAGATGGATGCACAGGAGATTATCAACTACATCGCCACCGCGCCTAAAAAGACGCCCGTCAAACTGTACGTGCGCGAAAAGCCGGGCATGAAGGTCCAGTGGGGCAATGCGCACGTCTACGGCGGTCGTCGTGGCAAGACCGTCTTTGGTGACTGGGATGAGCTCAAGGCACTCCTCGACGCCAACGCCGACTCCATCGACTACTACGACGCAGAGAACGACTGCCGCAACTCCGCCGTGCCCATGCTCGACCTCAAGGGTATCAACGCCCGCATCGAGCCGGGCGCGATCATCCGCGACCGTGTCGAGATTGGCGATCGCGCCGTCATCATGATGGGCGCCATCATCAACATCGGCTCCGTCATTGGCGAAGGCTCCATGATCGACATGGGCGCTGTGCTGGGCGGCCGCGCCACCGTGGGCAAGAACTGCCACATCGGCGCCGGCACCGTGCTGGCAGGCGTCGTGGAGCCCGCCAGTGCCACGCCCGTCATCATCGAGGACGACGTTATGATCGGCGCCAATGCCGTGGTCCTGGAGGGCGTGCACGTAGGCAAGGGCGCTGTCGTTGCCGCCGGCGCCGTGTGCGTCGAGGACGTCCCCGCCGGTGCCGTCGTGGCCGGTGTCCCCGCCCGCGTCATCAAGATGCGCGACGAGAAGACCGACAGCAAGACCGGTCTCGAAGAGGGCTTACGCCAACTCTAGGGTTACGCGGTTTTACCAAACCGCGTAACTAGTCGACGCTGCACCTTTGGTTCCGTCGTTCTAACGAACGACGGATCTCTCGACGCTGCAAACGCCCCTAAGCGGCAATCTGACGTTCAATCGTCGGTCGCGTACCGAAGTACGCTTCCCTCCTCTTTCACGTCACCTTGCTCGCCTAGGGGCGTTTTCGCTGACTTATGCTCAGTCTGCAACTCAATTCAGCTCCAAGCAAAAAGGCCGAAGTCCCGAAGGGTTTCGGCCTTTGCTTTGTCTGAAGTTCAAGCGCAGTTTATCGATTCTCAATTGACCCGATATTCTTGAGCTCGATGGAGATGAGGCCGTTGGGCTCGTTGACGAACTCGATGTACTCGGAATTCGAACCCATCTCGGCCGGGAAGCTGATCTCGATGCCCGTGTCGGTACGAATCTTGTGATTGCGCACGGCCGCGCGTTCGACCTGCTTGCGCTCCACGGGCACGCGCTCGGGCACCTTCTCCTCGGTCAGCGCCGCACGCACGCTCTCCTTGATAACCGGCTCGTCCTCAAAGACCTCATCGACGATATCCCAAGGCGGCAGCTCCTCGTCATCCTCGACCTTCTCGGCCACAGCGGCCTTAACCTTAGCGAGCGCTACGGCCGTATTGGCGCCGTGCTCCTCAGCGACCTCCTCGACCACACGCGTCACGGTGTCGATGACTTCCTTGCCCGATACGCCCGTATCGCATTGCAGCAGGCCATCGGGGATAAGCATGCGGTCCTCGCCGGCGATCTTACGCTTCTTATCCACATAGCCGATCTCCATGGTGCTCGCGCGCACGATGGCATAGCTTGGCACCTTCTGCGAGGGGTTTGGCAGAATGGCATAGTGGCGCGCGATGTCGTTGCGCACCTCCCCCTCCTCGCGGCCCACTTCGTGCATAAAAGCCTGCTTGGAGCCCAGCAGCATCACGGCAAACCAGCGGGCATCCTCATCGTCGTCAAAATCGGCCACGAGCACGTCGGTGGACTCGGCTTTCTCGGCTTTGGTGAGCTCGGAAGAGATGAACTCCGCAATCTGCTGCGACAGGTCCACGAACTCGCGCTCGCCAAAGAAATAGCCCTTGAGTTCGCCGCCAAACGCAGAGTTCTCGGCAAACGTGGCACGTTTATTGTCGGCCGAGGTTCGTGCGCGGCGCAGATGCGTGGTCACGAAGTTGCGCACGGTACGGCTTTCGATATCGAGCTCGCGCTGGCTCATAACGTTAACGGCAGAGTCAAAGTCCAGGATATGCAGAATCGCGTGATTGATTTTCATATACGGCATTCCGTTCTAGATCGATTTCGGCACGAACCAGTATAGCGGTCGAGCCCGCCCCAAGCGCATTGAAGATTGCTGCATTGGGGCCAGGTTTCTCTGCACCAATGGTTAGCGCAGGAGCTCGGACTGCCAGGTCTCGAGTTGTTCTGCCAGACTCTTACCGGCAGCGGACATGTCGATCTGAGGACGTTTGGGCAGCAATGCACATCTAAGGATTGCCGCGATGGTCTGCGAAACAAAATGGCGTGTATCCTTGTCAAAGCCTTGGGCGGCCCGGAGCATCACAGGCAGGTTCTCGCGCATGTTCCCGGCGATATCCGCAAAACGTTCGGCGCCCGTAGCCTCAAACACGGAGAACAACGCATCTACAAAACGCTCGCGCTCGCCAGGTGACACTGCAAGCAGCATCTCGCGAATAGAGCCATCAACATATCGCGCGCCAGCAGACAGGCGTTCGCAATACACAAAATCGCAGCCGTCGACCACCCAGCTAAAGGGATTGTGTTGCAGCAGGCTAAACTCGGTGCTTTCGATGATAGCGTAGTCCTCTTGCGTCTCGAACATCATGCCGAAGATCGAAGACTGGGGCAGGGTTTTATCAATACGACCAGAAAGGCTCGCAAAGGCGTCTCCGTTCAGAAACTCCTCGACAAAGCCAGGGCCATCGTGGGAGAAGACCCGCTCAATCCGGTTGCGAGCACCGCTTGAGCACATCGCTGCACCATACACAGCCAGATTTCCGCCCTTGGAATGGCCTCCGCACAAGAGCGGCCCGTCAATCGCATCCGCCGCCTCGTCCACATAACGCGCCGCGGATTCCTGGGCCGGCACTGGACACCGGAACGCCATGTTAAAGTCCTCTTTCCAGCCCACAATCGTGCTGTCGGTCCCTCGGAAGGAAACGTAGCTAAACCCTGCCGGAAATCGGAGCGTCATGGCCGCAAACTGCTCCGTCATCGCAACATCGTTCACGGCGCGATAGCCGCAAATGCGCGCACCGCGGTATCTGGGATTTGCTGCCACTGCCTCCAACAAGGCAAGGCTTCCCTCTGGATTCCACAGGTCGCCAACCATATCCCGATAGCACTCGGCACGTAGCAGCTCGCGCACGTCAAGCCCCCGCCAGCCCTCAAGCTCTGGCATGTCGTCCGGCAGGCGCAAATACGACAACCAGGCAAAGACCAGACTGTCCACCGCGCAGAACGGCCGCTCATCAAACGAGTCAAAGGCCGTCTGGGCATAGGTCAAAAAGTTAGGCGAATCAGACATGACCCTCCCATCAACAATGGTGCAAGGGGGACAGGCTGGTTTTGCACCGATTGCACCTCATTTGATGCAAACAAACCTGTCCCCAATGCACCAAAAAGGCGCCCGGGTCACATGAATCCGGGCGCCTTCATTGTAGCTTTTCGCTCTAGCGAGCTTGATTTAGCAGGAGAAGTCGACGCTGTCGATGATGTCCTTAAGGGCCTTTGCAGAGACGGTGAGCTCATGCTGCTCGTCATCGTTCAGCGGCACGGGAACGCGGCAAACGACGCCGTCGCGGCCAACGACCGTCGGCATGGAGATGGCCAGATCGGACAGGCCGTACTCGCCCACCATGAGCGAGGAGACAGGCAGAACGGTCTGCTCATCGCGCATGACGGCAGTGCAGATGCGCTTAACGGCCATAGCGACACCGTAGTAGGTGGCGTGTTTCTTCTCGATGATGGTGTAGGCGGAGTTCTTGACGTCCTCGGCGATGCGCTTCTCGGCAGCCTCATGCTCCAGGTGACCGTGAAGCTCGCAGAAGGTGCTCAGCGGCACGCCGGCAACCTGAGCGCTGGACCAAGCGACGAACTCGGAGTCACCGTGCTCGCCCATGACGTAGGCCTGGACATCGCGCGGGTCAACCTCGACGTGAGCGCCGAGCATCTGCTGCAGACGGCCGGTGTCGAGCACGGTGCCGGAGCCGATGACATGGCCCTCGGGCAGGCCGGACATCTTGATGGCGGCGTAGGTCAGAACGTCGACCGGGTTGGAGACGATGAGCAGAATGCCGTCGAAGCCAGACTTCTTAATCTCGGGAATAATGGACTTAAAGATGCTGACGTTCTTATTGACCAGGTCCAGGCGGGTCTCACCGGGCTTCTGGGCAGCGCCAGCGGTGACGACGATCATGGCGGCGTCGGCGACATCGGAATAATCGCCGGCGTAGATCTTCATCGGCTCGGCAAACGTCATGCCGTGCGCGATATCCAGAGCCTCACCCTCAGCGCGGTTCTTGTCCACGTCGATGAGGACCATCTCGGAGAACAGACCACTCTGCATCAGCGCGAACGCCGAAGACGAACCGACGAAACCGCAGCCGACAATAGCGACCTTCTTCTCGTTAACCATTAGAAACTCCCATCTCTCTCCACAAACAAGCCGCCCGGGAACGACCCGAGCGGCTTGCCGTAATCCCAATACATCCAATCGGGACTTTGATTATGCTCCTATTCGCAGCCAAATATCGACCGTTTACCGAAATTATTTGCAGGATTCGTAAAATAACTGTACGAAATCGGTTTCGAGCTATTGACGAGCCGAAATAAGTTTCTAATACAGGCCCGCCTCGCGAATGGCCTCGACAGCCAAAGTGATCTGATCGGGCGGCAGGACCAGCGCCATGCGCACGTGCCCCTCACCCGAAGGGCCAAAGCTCGCGCCTGGCGTCACCACAACGCCGGCCTTCTCCATAAGCTCCTCGCAAAACGCCATGGAATCGGTGCGACCACCGGGAAGCTTGGCCCACACAAACATAGAGCCATGCGCGTTGGGACGCTCCCAGCCCAGGCCCTCAAGACCGTCGCACAGGGCATCGCGGCGCTCCTGGTACTTCAGACGCTGCGCCTCGACCTCATCGCGCGGGCCATTAAGGCACGCGATGGCGGCCTTCTGGATCGGGAAGAACATGCCAAAGTCGATCTGCCCGCGCAGCTTGGCAAAGGCCGAGACCACATCCTCGCGACCGACCAAAAAGCCGATGCGGGCACCGGTGACGTTAAACGACTTGGAAAGCGAGAAGAACTCCACGCCCACCTCGAGCGCACCGGGATACTGCAGGAAGCTGCCACCGGGCTCGCCGTCAAACACGATGTCGGAGTACGCGTTGTCATGAACGATCAACAAATCGTGCTCGCGGGCAAAAGCGATAATCTCCTCGTAGACCTCGGGCGTACCCACCGAGCCGACCGGGTTCGCGGGCAGCGACACGATCATATATTTGGCACGATCAGCAACCTCGGGATCGATACCCGCCACATAGGGCAGGTAATTATGCTCGGCAACCAGCGGATAGTATTCGAGCTTGGCATCGGCGATCTTGGCACCCGCCTCAAAGACCGGGTAACACGGATCGGGAACCAGAATAGTGTCACCCGGATCGAGCAGGGCCAGGCCCAAATGGCCCACGCCCTCCTGCGTGCCGTTGCACGACTGCACCATAGACGGCGTAATGCCCGAAACGCCAAAGCGGCGCTCATAGTAATCGCACACGGCCTGCTTGAGTTCGGGCAGGTCGCGCAGGGCGTACTTCCACATCTCGGGATCTTGGGCGGCTTGTGTGAGCGCCTCGACCACGTGGTCATACGGCTTAAAGTCGGGCGTGCCCACGCTCATGTTGTAAATGGTCTTGCCCTGAGCCTTCAGCGCGAGCAGTTTGTTGTTGAGCGAGGCGAAGACCTCCGCGCCAAAGCGATCGAGACGCTGCGATGCCTGCATGGTGCCACCTTTCGATATAAAAAAACGCGGCGCTCCGACAAGAGCGCCGCGCGATACGGGCCATCAGATTGCAAAAGTGTAACGCTTGCCACCCCCGTATTGGTTCAATTTAGCCAACCTTAGTCAATTGGATTGAGCGCGTCGATCTGCGCAAGCCACAGACGCGAGCTGGCGTCACTCGGCATACGCCAATCGCCGCGCGGGCTGAGCGTCACCGAGCCCACCTTAGGACCATCGGGCAGGCAGCTGCGCTTAAACTGCTGGGCAAAAAAGCGACGGTAGAACGTACGTAGCCACGTGTGGACGGTCTTGGCGTCGTAGACGCCCTCGAAGCTCTTGAGCGCCATGCGGTAGATCTTGCCCGGCTCAAAGCCAAAACGCAGCAGGTAGTAGAGGAAGTAGTCGTGCAGCTCGTACGGGCCCACCAAATCCTCAGTCTTCTGTGCGATCTCGCCATCGCCCGTGGGCGGCAGAAGCTCGGGGGACACCGGTGTATCGAGGATGTCGAGCAGCGTCTCGGCAATACGCCCGCCAAAGACATCGGCAGCATAACGCACCAGATGGCGCACAAGCGTCTTGGGCACGCTCGCGTTGACGGCATACATGCTCATGTGGTCGCCGTTATAGGTAGCCCAACCGAGTGCCAGCTCCGACAAGTCGCCCGTGCCGATGACAAAACCGCCAGCCTGGTTGGCCAGATCCATCAGAATCTGCGTACGCTCGCGGGCCTGGCTGTTCTCGTAGGTCACGTCCTGCACGGTCGGATCGTGCTCTATGTCCTTGAAGTGCTGTTCCACAGCCGCGTGGATCGAAACCTCGCGGAAGCTCACACCCAGGTCGCGAGCGAGCGACTCGGCGTTCGACTTGGTACGATGCGTCGTGCCAAAGCCGGGCATGGACACGGCCGTGATACCGGTGCGCGGCAGCCCCAGTGCATCGAAGGCGCGAACTGTCACGAGCAGTGCCAGCGTGGAGTCCAGGCCGCCCGAAAGACCGATGACTGCAGCCTTGGTACCCGTATGGGCAAGGCGGGTCTTGAGGCCGGCGGTCTGCAGGTCGAGGATGGTCTCGCAACGCTCGGCCAGGTCGCCATGGTCGGCCGGCACAAAGGGCGCACGGGGGAAGACACGGTCGATGCCGAGTGCATCGTGCAGGACAGGTTCGTCTGCCAGCACGCCCTCAAACGAAAATTCAACGGTCGTGGCCTCCGGCGCATCGTCCGCGCTCGTCCACGTCGTCGAGCGACGGCGCTCGGCAACCAGGCGGTCAAGGTCAACGTCGGCGACGGCCATATCGCAGGTAAGCAGTTTGGTGGCGGCGAGCTTCGAGCCGTTTTCGTAGACGAGGTTCTCACCCGCAAAGACCATGTCGGTCGTGGACTCGCCCTCGCTCGCGTCCGCGTAGGCATAGGCGCAGTACAGGCGCGCGCTCTGATTGGAGATAAGGCTGCGGCGATAGTCTGCCTTACCGATAATCTCGTCCGAGGCCGACGGATTGAGAATCACCGTCGCACCGGCAAGCGCCATCTCGGTCGAAGGGGGCGCCGGCACCCACAGGTCCTCACAGACCTCAACGCCCAGCACCAGGTCCTCGGCACCTTCATCACAGCAGCGGTAGACAAGCCCCGAACCCAGCGGAACCGGACCCTGACCGGCAAACTCGACCCACACAGGATCTGCGGGCGTCGGAGCAAACCAGCGGCGCTCGTAGAACTCGCCATAGTTGGGCAGATACTTCTTGGCCGTAAGACCCAAAAGCTCGCCCGCGCAGCACACGGCGGCGCAGTTGTAGATATTCTCGGCAACTGCAACGGGAAGACCGATGGTAAAGACAATCGGCAGCCCACGAGTCTCGTCGAGGATATGTACCAGAGCGGCCTCACAGGCATGCAGCAGCGTGCGGTTATGGAACAGATCAGCCGCGGTATAGCCGGTCAGGTTAAGCTCGGGCAGCACCAGCGCGCGGACGCCGCGCTCGGTAGCCTCGCGAACAGCCGCCAGCGCAACCTCGGCATTGCCCTCGACATCGGCCACGCGAATCCGCGGCGACGCCGCCGCCACACGCAAAAAGCCATCAGACTGAGAAAGGTGAAGATTCATAAGAATGCTCCCGTGCGTAGACGCCATTCACAACAATTAGCAAGCCCTATTGTAGTTCAACCGCCGGGTGTAACCGCATCCCACCAACTTGGTGAGCAATTGATGAGTTGATGATATCTGTTAAATGTCACGTACGATTCACATCTGGTGGGTACCCTGATGGCTACATGAAACGAAGCAGATTTACACCGGGAGGGCCCCGTATGACAACCAAGTACACCGACGCGCCGCGCACGCGCGTCATGACGCCGGCATCGCTCAACAACGGCGTGCACGAGAACCATTCCATCGGACAGACCATGGCCATCGCGCCCAAAAAGGGTCTGTTCGACGACATTTCCATTCCCCAGATCATCGCCGGCGCCGCAGCTGCCGCCACGAGCGTGGCGCTTGCTTCAAAGATCGGCATTGCCGGCTCGGTGATTGGTGCCGCCGTGAGTTCAGTCATCACTGTTGTGTCCTCGCAGGTCTATCGCCACTTTATCTCCGCCAGCGCCGAAGCAATTAAGGGTACGCATGCCGCTGTCGACTACCCTACCGGCGCCTACGAGCCCGTTGAGCCCAATATCGAAGAGCACCTAGGTGGCGCCGCGACCACGCAGGAGATGCGCCAGGTTGCGGGATGCGCGACCACGGCGCGCGTCGCCCCCAACAGCCTGCGCGCCAAGGCGGCGGCAGAGCGCAGCCAGACACAAAAGAAGGTCATCGTCTTCTCGATCGCCATCGCCATCGTCGCGGTCATCGCCTGCACCGGCGCCATCCTTATAACCACTGCCGGTGAGGGTCTGGGCGAGCGTCCCGAGCCAATCCTGTCGTCGCGCACGACCGAGAGCGATGCAAATGGCAACACTCAGCCGCAGAATCAGCAGGCACAGACGGACGACACGCAAGACAGTCCCACCTCTGCCAATTCGTCCTCGAACACCCAAAACCAATCGCAGGGCACCGATTCCTCTACGGCCAACAGTGGCACGCCGTCCGGCACGACCGACTCAAGCCCTGTCTCTTATACACATCTCCGAGCCCACGAGACACTGAGCGATCTC
>CABSNF010000029.1 GCA_902478995.1 uncultured Collinsella sp. | reverse complement strand
ACACTTCTAGCTTCGTCGGCAGCGTCAGATGTGTATAAGAGACAGGCAAGCGACCTTGCCGTCTTTGAGCGCAGGGCGAATGTCTGCGGCGCTGCGTACGTTGACCATGCGGTCGTGGTTGAGCATTGCCTGGCCGCTCATATGCGCCATGATTTGCGCCTGGAAGCGCGCGGCGTGGGCGGTGGGAATCTCGTCGGGGACAAACGTGGCGAAGCACTGTGCCCACGGCGTGTTGCCGATCTTTGCGAGCGAGATGGCGCAGGCGTTGCCCTCGATGAGGTCGAAATCTTGCGGATGCGTTTCGTCGCCGGGGAAATAACCGTCGGTGCCGGCGGTAAAGCGCAGGTCGAGATCGAGCGTGGCCCAGCCGATGCGGTCGGCGGTGTCGCAGTGTAAGTCAAATACGGGATATGCCATGGATCCTCCGGTTGCAGCGTTTCTTTGCAAACTGTCTTTGAATTGTATGACTAGGGTATAGTTAGCGCCATATGTTCACGGCGGCCCGCGTTGTGCGCCGCCCTTATCACGGAGGTTACCATGTCCAACCAGGGCAAGAAGGTCAAGACTCATTATCGCGGCACGCTCGACGACGGCACGCAGTTCGATAGCTCCTACGATCGCGGCGAGCCGCTGGAGTTCACCTGCGGCGCCGGCCAGATGATCAAGGGCTTCGACGCCGCTGTTGTCGACATGCAGGTGGGCGAGAAGAAGACCGTGCACATTCCTGCTGCCGATGCCTACGGCGAGCACAATCCCGAGATGGTTATTACCTTCCCGGCCGAGCAGGTTCCCAACATCGAGCAGATCGAGAAGGGCATGAAGCTCTTCCTGTCCACGCCCAGCGGCATGCCCGTCCCCGCCGTGGTCATCGACGTGACGCCCGAGGCCGTGACGCTCGATGCCAACCACGAGCTTGCCGGCAAGGACCTCAACTTTGATATCGAGCTCGTCGAGGTCGAGGGTTAGAGTATGCCTGAACGCTTGGTTTCGACGACATGCTTGGGAAATCTCAACGACCCGTCCTATGAACTCCTGCTTCGCCGGGAGCTGGGCGGTGTCTTTGAAGTTGACGAGCTACTGCTCGATTGGGACCAGGCTGATGTATGCGCGTTTGTTGGCGTGACGGAGCTGGGGCGCACGATCGATGTTCGGCTGGATACTGCCGACGGCGGTCGTCTTGCCGATGGCGACGTGCTCGCCATTGACCGTTCGGGCGTGGTGCCTGTGGCGGTTATTGTGCGCCTGCGCAGCGCCGAGGTTTATTTGGTCGAAGTCGACCGCATGGATCCGATTGCACTCGCGCATGCGTGCTGGGAGATCGGCAACATGCATGCGCCGCTCTTCCGGGGCGACTCGGACGAGCATACCGTGCGCATGTATACGCCGGTGCAGCCTGTTTTGGGCCGCATGCTCCGGGGTGTCGAGGGTGTTCGGCTCTCGGTGGTCACGCGCGAGCTCGATGCCAGCCGACGCTTTGCGTCGAGTGCGGCGGAGGTCGTCGTGAGCATGGCTCCCGACTTTACCATCGTAAAAAAGACGCGCGGCTAAGCGCACGTATGCGCAAGACGGGCTTTGAGGGGCGACCAATCAAAGTCCGTCTTGCTGTTGATGAGGTGCTTTGGGGGAAAGCATATGGGTCTTGAGGGAATCAAGCTGATTGCATGCGATTTGGACGGCACTTTGCTGCATCCGGGGGAGCGCGAGCCGCGTTCCGAGGCCTTTGAGCTTATCGATGAGCTGCATCGTCGCGGTATCGTGTTTATGCCGGCGAGCGGCCGTCAATATGCGAGCTTGCGCCACCTGTTTGCCCCGGTGGCCGATGAGCTCGCATATGTATGCGAAAACGGAGCCCTGGTGATGAGCGAGGGACGTGCCGTTGTCAAGCGTTCCATGGAGCGCAGCCTTGCTATGGATATCGCGAATGCCGTGGTTGCGTATCCCCATGCCGACGTGACCCTTTCGTGCGAGGGGCACCTCTACACCATGAGCGGCAATGATGCGTTCGTCGACCATTTGCGCTATGAGGTCCACTGCGATGTGGCGGTGGTCGACCGTCCCGAGGACATCGACGAGGACGTCATTAAGATTGCCTTCCAGACGCCCGAGGTTGATCAGCCGGCGGCGCTGGAGCATTTTGAGCGCCTCTTCAGCGACCGTGTCGACGTGATGACGTCGGGAACCGAATGGACGGACTTTATCGGTTTCGGTTCGGGCAAGGGCTCCGCGCTTGCCGATTACGGTCGTGCTCTGGGTATTTCGCCCGATGAGATGATGGCGTTTGGCGACAATGAGAACGATCGCGACATGCTTAACGTCGTGGGCCATCCCTATCTGATGGAGAGCTGCAATCCCTCTATGCGTGGCATCAACGACCGCGTCCGCTACGTGCGCACGGTCGAAGAAGAGCTGCGTCGCCTGCTCGCCGAGTAGGTTTTCGGGACATGCCTAGAAATGTACTGTTTGCTGTAACGGATGGGAAAGTAGATTTGCAGGCATGCCCCAAAGGCTACCGGCAGTCGGGGCAGAGTCCCTCAAAGATGGTGTAGTGCGAGCTGACGCTCCATCCGATTTGTTCGGATGCCCTGGCGTCGAGCTGGGCATCGAAGGGGAGCGGCACGTCGATGACGCGGCTGCACGAGGTGCAGATGATATGTGCGTGCGGCTCGATGGTGCGATCGAAGCGGCTGCCGCCCGGCGTCTTAATAGAAAGAATCTCGCCGGCGTCGGCTAAGAGATTGAGGTTGCGGTAGACCGTGCCGCGGCTGATCTTGTCATCCTGTTCGCGTACGACATTGTAGATTTCGTCGGCGGTGGGATGGTTATAGCTTTGGCGCACAGCGTCAAGAACCAGCTTTCGCTGCCTGGTATTCCTTCTTTGCACCGCCATGCGCCTCGCCTCTTTTCTGTAAACGGCATGAAGCAAATGATACCTTATTTAGAACACAATACTAATAGCGAGGGCTAAAACCATCCTCGTTGGCAAGCGGGGTGCGAGCTTGAGCGTCTACAAGGCGAAAACGTGTCCCCATGCGCTCATAGGAGGCATGAAGCGCCTCGAGCAGAGACACGATGTTTGCCGGCGTGCCCTGTAGCTCCATCTCAACCGAGCCGTCTTCCATATTGCGCACCCAGCCGGTGAGGGAGCGCGCCTGTGCGAGGTTGGTGTTGGTGAAGCGGAAACCGACGCCCTGGACTTGCCCCTCCCACCGCAGGAAATAGCGCTGCGGGGCGTCTTGAGTGGCCTCGTCGCTTGCGAGCACGGTGAGCCTGCGGCGCAGCTCGAACTCGACGCCAGAGAGCTTTTGGAGTTCGCGGCTGCCGCCGGCGACGCTGGAGAAGAACGTATCGAAGAAGCTCATCGCTAGGCCTGCTTGTCTGCGTCGGCCGGGAAGGTAATGCCGGCCTGCTGGCGTACGGCATCCATGATGCGCAGTGAGACGAGCGTGACATCGCGGTAGTGTCCGAGCTCGTGGCGTCCCGCCGGGGTCTCCCAAATCTCTTCCTTAACGTTATCGATGTTACCGATGGCGGTGATAAAGTCTATGAGTTCGTATTCCATAGTGTTGCTCGATTTGGGCAGATCGAGCGCGCGGCCGTTGTCGTCCTGTTCGCGCGGTGCCTCGGTCGCCGAGCCGCGTACGACGTCGCCGCGATAGTCGATGCGGACGTTGCGGGGCGTGGACAGATGGTCGATCTGGATAGTGCCACGCTCGCCTTCGATCTGCGAGGGCAGCAGGTCATTCGTAATTTTGGAGTGCGCGAGCTCGACGGAGATACGGCCGCCGCCGTAGCTGGCGAGAATGGAACCGCAACCGTCGATGGGGCCATGGGTGAGCTCTTGCGTTGAGGGGTCGAGCAGCGTGGTCATGCTGGTGAGACCAGAGGGCATGCCGAAAATCTCGACCATGGGCTCGACGGCGTAGACGCCGATGTCCATGAGGGAACCCGATGCCATATTGCAGTCGAAGATATTGGTGGCGCGTCCAGCGAGGATTTCGTTGTAGCGTGAGGAATACTTGCCAAAGCGCAGTGAGGCGCGGCGAATGGGCGCAATCTCGCCCAGGGCGTCCTCGACGGCGTGGAAAGCGGGGTCGTGGAGGGGACGCATGGCCTCGAGGGCCACGACGCCTGCTGCCTCGGCAGCACGGAAGACCTCGAACGCTTGGGCCTCGGTGGCGCAGAAGGGCTTTTCGACGATAACGTGCTTACCGCCGGCGATGCAGGCGAGCGCCTGCTCGTGATGGAGCGCGTTGGGGCTGCCGATGTAGACGGCATCGACGTCGTCGGCGGACGCGAGCTCGTCGAGTGCGGTGAAGTTGCGTTCGCCGCTGTGCTCGGCGGTAAAGGCGGCGCCACGATCTGCGTCGCGCGAGAGCGTGCCTACGAATGTAGCCTGGTCGTTGGCATTGACGACTTGGATAAAGTCGTCGGTGATCATGGATGTGCCGATGGTTGCGATGCGCAGCATGTGTCCCCCTTGCGTTGTTTGGTCTACAGGATGAGTGTAGCGCGTGGGGATATAAAGCTGCGCGAAAACGCTATTACAGGTCGCTCTCGTTAAAGCCGGCGTCGATATCGAGGTTGGCTCCGTCGGCCGCGGTGGTGGCGAGCTCGTCGCAGCGCTCATTGAGCTCATGGCCGGCGTGGCCCTTAACCCAGATGAACTCCACCTTGTGCTTGCTCTTTGCGGTGAGTAGGCGCTCCCACAGATCGCGGTTCTTAACGGGCTGCTTGTTGGCGGTCTTCCAGCCGCGTTTTTTCCAGCCGTCGATCCAGTGCTTGTTGAAGGCGTTAACAACGTACTGCGAATCGGAATGGACTTCGACATCGCAGGGGCGGTTGAGCGCCTCGAGCGCCACGATGACGGCCATGAGTTCCATGCGGTTGTTGGTGGTCTTAGCGTAGCCGCGCGAAAGCTCGGAGGTGAAGGTCTTGCCGGCGGGGTTGGTGTATGTGAGCACGGCACCGTAGCCACCGCGTCCCGGATTTGATCGGGCCGAGCCGTCGGTATAGATGATGACCTTCACATGGTTCCTTTCGTTGGGTACGTTTCGTGTGAGTGACCATTGTAGCGCCATGCCCGCCGGGGGCTAGCAATCTACGATTTCTACCCCGTCTTCCGACAGTTAGTTGGCATGGATGATGCGGTTGAGCTCGTCGAGGTATTGCTGCAAGAGGGGAGAGGGCTTGCGCTCGTCGTGCATGATATAGCCTACGCGCATCGTTGGGGCGTCTGCTAACGGGATCGATGCCATACCCCATTGCATTTCATTGGAGAGGACGCCGGTCGACAGGGTGTAACCGTTCGACGTGATAAGTAAGTTAGTAAGTGTTCCGCGGTCCGAGATTCGTATGTTGCGGTCGCAAGGGATATAGCTAAAAGGTTCCTCGGCGTAATAGAAGGAGTTTGAGGTTCCCTGCTCAAAGCTGTAGCGCGTATAGGGCGTGAGGTCGGCAAGGGACAGCTGGGGGCGGCGTGCGAGTGGGTGGCGCTCGCTAACGAAGACGTGGACCGTCGCGTCGAATAGGGGATGGAAGCTTGCACGGGCATCGGCGAAGGCCTTCTGCAGAACGCGGGCGTTAAAGTCATCCAGATACAGAATGCCGATATCGCTGCGAAACGCACGGACGTCATCGATGATCTGCGATGTGGTGGTCTCGCGCATGATGAACTCGAACTTGCTGTCGCGGCAGCGCTCGACCACGTTGACAAAGGCCTCGACCGAAAAGGCGTAGTGCTGGGCGGAAATGGCGAGGCGGGCTTGCGGGGTGCCGCCGTCCTCGTAGCGTGCCTCGAGCATGTCGGCCTGCTCTACGACCTGGCGCGCATAGCCCAAAAGCTCGGTGCCGTCGTTGGTGAGCGTGACGCCGCGGCTGGAGCGCGTAAAGATCTCCAGATGGAGCTCCTGTTCCAGGCTTTTGACGGCGTTTGAGATGTTGGACTGAGCGGTATAGAGGCGCTGGGCTGCGGCGTTGATTGAGCCGGACTCTGCCACGGCGATCAAAAAGCGAAGCTGTTGGAGGGTCATCGGCGCCCGTCCTTTCGATGGCTATCTAAAAAACCGATAACAGGTTAGCGCTTTTAAGTGATTGACCCGGGGAGACGATGCTCGTACTATTCAAAACACACAAAGGCGGTAGGTAATTAAGCCGACCACGAGAACGGGATGTCAAAAGGAGGACCGCATATGAACTGCTTGCTAAGACGAATGCCGGGCTCCTGTTTGCGCCCGTCGGCGTGATCAGGAGACAGCGACTTACTTCTCTTACTCTTATTTACTTTTATTCGATTAAGGAGATCATCATGAGCCAGTTTATCAACAACCCCGAGCACACCTTTGGTTTCGACACCCTGCAGCTTCACGTTGGCCAGGAGAGCGCCGATCCCGCATCCGATTCCCGCGCCGTGCCTATCTACCAGACCACGAGCTATGTGTTCCGCAACTCCCAGCACGCTGCCGACCGCTTTGGCCTTGCCGACGCCGGTAACATCTACGGTCGTCTGACCAATTCCACCCAGGGCGTCTTTGAGGACCGCATCGCCGCGCTCGAGGGTGGCGTTGCTGGCCTCGCCGTCGCCTCTGGTGCCGCCGCCATCACCTATACCCTGCAGGCGCTCGCTCAGGCCGGCGACCATGTGGTGGCCCAGAAGACCATCTACGGCGGTTCCTACAACCTATTGGAGCACACGCTCTCCCAGTTTGGTGTCGAGACTACCTTCGTCGATGCCCACAACCTGGACGAGGTCGAGGGGGCCATCAAGGACAACACCACGGTCATCTATCTCGAGACGCTCGGTAACCCCAACTCCGACATCCCCAACATCGACGCCATCTCCGAGATCGCCAAGAAGCATGGTCTGCTGGTTGTCGTCGACAACACCTTCGGCACCCCGTATCTGTTCCGTCCGCTGGAGCATGGTGCCAACATCGTCGTCCACTCCGCAACCAAGTTTATCGGCGGCCACGGCACCTCGCTGGGCGGTGTGATCGTCGACGGCGGTAACTTCGATTGGAAGGCGAGTGGCAAGTACGCCCAGATCGCTGAGCCCAACCCCTCCTACCACGGTGTTTCGTTTGCCGAGGCTGCCGGTCCCGCCGCCTTCGCGACCTATGTCCGCGCCATCCTGCTGCGTGACGAGGGCGCTTGCATCAGCCCGTTTAACGCCTGGATCTTGCTCCAGGGCACCGAGACTCTGTCGCTGCGCGTCGACCGCCATGTCGAGAACACCAAGAAGGTCGTTGAGTTCCTGACCGGCGACAGCCATGTTGCCAAGGTGAATCACCCGAGCCTGCCTGAGCATCCCGACCATGAGCTGTACCAGAAGTACTTCCCCCGTGGCGGTGCCTCGATCTTTACCTTTGAGATTAAGGGTGGCCAGGAGGCAGCTTGGAAGTTCATCGATCATCTGCAGGTGTTCTCGCTGCTCGCCAACGTGGCCGACGTCAAGTCGCTCGTCGTGCACCCGGCTACCACCACGCACTCCCAGCTCTCTGCCGAGGAGCTCGCCGAGCAGAACATCACGCCCTCCACGATCCGTCTTTCCATCGGTACCGAGAACGCCAAGGATATCATTTGGGATCTGAAGCAGGCCTTCGCCGCGCTGGACGAGTAAGGCGACTTGTGCAAGGACCCCTTGCGAATCGATAGGTATAACTGCATAAAATGCCTGCTCAAGGCGCCTGTGCGAACAATGGTTGCACAGGCGCCTTTTTTGCATAGAGAGGGTGCAAAAACAGGGTTTTTGGCACGCTTTATGCATTCGAGTTGTGGAAAACTCCTGTTGAGAGGATGTGAGTTTTACGCAATTGACGTGCGCCTTTTGAGTAAAACCGCAGGTCGCGATTTGCTCGGGGTACTATGCAGCGCGATCGAATCACACGCAGCTCAAACGCAGCAAAAACGCACTACGGAGGTTTCCAGCTACATGAGGATTGATTCACGAAAACCGAAAGCCGCCGCCCTTTCCGCCGCTCTGACCGTGGCACTTTTGGCGGGCGCCGGCGCAACCGATGCCCACGCGGCAACACTGTCCGACACGGTCGGATCCACGCCGTCCGAGGCGACGCTGATGCAGCCCGTCGACTATCGCGGCGACGGCTTTGGCTCCATGCAGGAGTGGAACGCCTCTATGGGGGCCAAGCGCGATTCCCTGGAGGTCCGCGCCCAGATCATCATGAACATGTACGGTGACTATGCCACCGATGACGAGCGCGCTGTACTGCAAGGTTGTATCGATGGTGCGGGCAGTCTTTTGACGATGGAGGAGGTCGACGCGAAGTCGGCCGAGCTCGACGAGCTTCGCTCCGCGCTCGAGGATGCTAAGCGCGAGGCGCTCGAGGCTGCGGCTGCCGAAGCCGAGGCCGCTGAGGCCGTTCAGGCTTCGTATTACAACGCCGGCTCCGGCTCGTCTTACGCGTCTGCTGCGTATTACGCGAACGGCTCGGGTCTGACGCGCTCGAGCGGCGTCAATAACTATAACGGTCGTCGTGAGACCTATTACAGCAGCAACGTGCTCTACCATCACCGCACGGGCGAGTGGACTCAGGATTCCGAGGGCTTTTGGCGCGATTCCGATGGTTACTACGTCGTTGCCGCGGGCGATAAGGCTCAGGGCTCCACGTTTACCGGTTCCAAGGGCGAGTGCAAGGTCTATGACTCCGGCTGCGCAGCCGGAACCACCGACTACTATACCGGTTGGTAATCTGCCATAAGCCAATAGGACATGACGGGCGGGCGTCTTTACCGAGCCTTTGGGCAACGTAAGGGCGTCCGTTTTTTGTGCATGCTTGAGCTAACAGAGCGCTTACCGTGGCAGTACGCCGCGCATATGGGCGCGGGGCACACTGGTTCTTGAGAATTAAGGTCTTTCTCTTGGAGGAAGTGGTCTTGTGAACGCTCGAGATATCGCCGTTGCCGCCGTCGCATTGGTGCTTGGCTGCCTTGGTCCTACGGCCGCGCTCGTTGCGGGCATGCAGGGGGCATGCGGGGCTACTCCAACCGTGGTTGGCGCGCTGATCGCAGCGGCGCTGCTGGGAAGCGCCGGCGTGCTGCTTTGCCGCGATGACGAGGACGAGGTGCCGGAGTCGCAACGCTAACTGTTGTGAGATTGGCTGCCGGTCATAGACGAAGATGAAAGCCGCCGCAGGGGGAACGGTTTCCTTGCGGCGGCTTTGCTGTTAAGGCTGTTGAATGCGGTGCGTTGGCGTTACCAGCTTGCCTCGATATCACGGATGCGCTGGTAGAGCCAATCGTTTTGCGGCACTTGGATATCGTGTTTGGCTGCGAGGCGGCAGATGGTGCCCGCGAACTCATCAACCTCGGTTTTGCGCCTTGCGACGCGGTCTTGAGCCATCGAGGGCATACCGGCGGGGTCGATTCCCTCGATGAGATGCACCATCTGCGTCAGGTCTGCCTCGGTCAGCTCAATGCCCTCGGCGTTGGCGACCGCAAGCGTTTCGCGCATGGCGGAAACAAAGCAGCGACGCTGCTCGGAGCCCGGCTCCGTGGCGCTTCCGTAGGTCCCGGCGTAGGCCATGCAGGTCTGGTTGATGCCGTCGTTGAGCATGAGTTTAGCCCACATGCGGTGCACAATGTCGCTCTCGACGGTATGGGCGATGCCGCATCGTGTGTAGAGCTTGTCGATGGCGGTGACGGTTGCGGGCTCGGTGCACGCTGCCGCGCCAAAGCGAATCTCGCCCGCATTGGTAAAGGTGAGCGCGCCGTCGAGGAATACGGCGTCCATGCCCTGGCAGATACCCAGGACGGTGCGCTTCCAGCCAAAGTGCTCGGCTATCTTTTGCTCGCTCGTAATGCCGTTGCACAGCGAGGCGATGAGCGTATTGGGGCCCACGATGTGTTCCATAGTCTTGAGCGCCTGGTCGAGTCCAGTCGTCTTGACCGTGAGAATGACCAGATCGGCGGGCGTTGCCTCGCTGGCGCGCACGGACTTGAGTGCGCAGGGCTCGCCGTTGACCGTAAGGGCGTCGCCTGCGTGACGCTCGAAACGGGCGTCGTCCATGACGTATTCGACGGCATCGTCGCCGAGTGCCTGGGCGATCATGCTGCCGTAGAGTAGCCCGACGCCGCCCTTGCCGATAAAGGCGACCTTGTTGATCTGCATGTGAATCATCTCCTCACAAAAAGGCGCCCGCGTGCGGGGTGCCTGATGGATTGTATGCCGCTGGGGCGTGTAGCGTGCACCGGAGGCTGAATTTAGAAGAACAAACGCATGGGAACTTATGCCGCGGGGCAGATGGCAAAAACGCGTGCGGGATATCCAACGCCATCGCGCACCTTGGGGAAGGTGCAGAAGATGACGGCGCCTGTGGCGGGAAGCTCGTCCAGATGGTCCATGATCTCGATCTGGTAACGGTCGACCGAGAGGATGTATTGCTCGCCGGGATAGGGGTAGGCGTCCTCACGCGTGGCCACGCTCGCCTCCTTTCATCGGGCTTTTTGCTGATGTTAAAGCGGTGCCGTGACGGCCTGATTTCTGCTGCGTTACGATACGTTCTCGATTGCGATTCCGATGTGCTTCGATGACGTGACAGGTTTGTTTCGCCTTATCAGGGCTTCGATGGGGGAGGAGGGGCCGTGCAATATCGCGTTGACCCCAAAAGCGGTAACCGTATCTCGGCGTTGGGGCTGGGCTGCATGAGGTTTCCCGGTGCGCCGGGACGCCCGGATGCGAAGACAGCCGACGCCATCATCTCCCGTGCGGTGGAGCAGGGGATTAACTACCTGGACACGGCCTATCTCTATCCCGGCAACGAGGCTTGCGTGGGCGCTTCGCTTGAGCGCCTAGGCCTACGCGACCAGGTTTTGCTCGCGACCAAGCTGCCGCATGCTTCGTGCAAATGCGCGGAGGATTTCGACCGGTTCTTCGACGAGCAACTGTGCCGCCTGCGGACCGACCATATCGACTATTACCTCATGCACAACATTACCTCGCCCGCCCAGTGGGAACGTGTGGTGGCGTTGGGCATCGAGGACTGGATCGCGCGTCAAAAGGCGGCGGGGCGCATTCGCCAGATTGGTTTTTCGTATCACGGCAGCGCGGCGGATTTCCTGACGGTGCTTGACGCATATGACTGGGATTTTTGCCAGATCCAGTACAACTATGCCGGCGAGCGTTACCAAGCGGGAACGGCAGGACTCATGGCGGCTGCGGAGCGCGGTCTTGCGGTGTTTGTGATGGAGCCACTGCTGGGCGGTCGTCTAGCGGGCAAACTTCCGCCGCGGGCACGCGCTGTGCTCGATGGCGCCCGTGACCCGCATTTGCGCACTCCGGCCGCCTGGGGGCTTTCGTGGGTGTGGAACCATCCTCAGGTGACGATGCTGCTTTCGGGTATGACCGATACCGCGCAAGTGGATGAGAACGCGGCGTTGGCCGATCGGGCCCTGCCGGATTCGATGACGGCTGCTCAGCTCGATGCCATCGCACGCGTGCTGAGGGAGTTTGAAAAATCGAATCGCGTGCCCTGCACGGGATGCGGCTATTGCATGCCGTGTCCTAAAGGCATCAATATCCCTGGGTGTTTTGCTGCCTACAACGCAAGCTATGCGCACAGCTGGTTTACGGGGCTGTCTCAATACTTTACGGCGAGCGCGGTGCGGACGAACGAGCCCAAGCTGGTGAGCAATTGCGTCAAGTGCGGCAAATGCGCGCGGCATTGCCCGCAGCACATCGATATCCCCGGGCGCTTGGACGACGTACGCCGCCGTTTTCAGCCTGGCCCCGTGACGGCGGTGCTTAAGGCCTTCGGCAAAACGCGCTCCTCGTGACCCTTTTATAACTTGCGGTGGAATAGTTCCTGCTTGCGGCAGAATAAGGCATCGACAGGAACTATTTCACCGCAACTGAAGGGGGCTGTCGTGGGCCATCGGGATTCATGTGATGATTTGCGTGAGGTTCGTTGGGGCGTTTTGGGCGCTGGACACATTTCGCATCGATTTGCATCGTCGCTCAAGAAGGTCGACGGGGCACGGCTGGTGGCTGCGGCCGGCCGCACTCCTGCACATGTCGAGGAATTTTGCCGAGCGTTTTCGATCGATGTTGCGCACAGTTATGCCACGGCTGACGATAGCGGCGATGCGGCTTATGATGCGCTGATTGCCGACCCCGATGTCGACGCAATCTACTTGGCTCTTCCGCATGGCATGCATGCGCATTGGGTCTGTCGGGCACTGCGCGCGGGAAAGGCCGTACTGTGCGAAAAGCCGGCCGTTTTGAATGAAGAAGAGGCCCATGCGATCGCCTCCGTTTCCCGTGAGTGCGGTGTGCCGTTTATGGAGGCGATGAAAAATCGGTTTTGTCCGATGCGTACTCGCGTGAAGGGCTTGCTTGCGTCGGGCGAGCTCGGCCGTATCGTCTCGATTGAAAGCGTGCAAAAACTCGATTATGGTGAGTCCCCTTCGAGTTATCTACTCGATCCGTTGCAGGGTGGCTGTCTATATGACATGGGCTGCTATGCAGTCGGGTGGTTTGAGGATCTGCTTGCGGGCGCGTGCGATGTTTCGTCTCGTGAAGTTCGCTGGCGTGACGTATCGGGCGGCCGCGTGGATTGGGCCGATGAGATCCATATGAGTGTCGGCGGTATACCCATTCATATGGCGTGTGACGGCAAAGCAGCATATGAAAGCCGCTTAATGATTGCCTGCGAGCGGGGCTCGTTGGAAATCGAGCGCCTCCATCGCCCCGAGCTCGCCCATGTGAGGTACTCCGACGGACGAATGCTCGAAGTAAATGCCCCGTTTGAGGTCGATGATTTCTACGGCGAAATCCAGCATGCGACCCAGCTCATCCGGGCGGGGAAACTCGAGAGTCCCGTCATGCCCCTTGCCGCCACACAGCGCTGCGCGCGCATTATCGATGCAATCCGTCTAGCCCTCTAGGACCTGGCGCTGACGCGTGAGGGATCATGACGCCGGCGCCCGTAGCCGTAGTGCTCGGTGGCCCGCATCTCTGATGCCCCTTTTATAACTTGCGGTGGAATAGTTCCTGTTTGCGGCAGAATAAGGCATCGACAGGAACTATTTCACCGCAACTGATGAGGGGGAGCTGGGGATGCTGACGATCGGATGTCATCTATCCACGACGAAGGGCTATCGGGCGATGGGGGAGACGGCGTTGTCAATTGGCGCCAATACCTTTGCATTCTTTACGCGCAACCCGCGCGGCGGCAAGGCGAAAGACCTTGACATGGATGACGTGGCCGCCCTGCGCGAGCTTATGGAACAGAACGATTTTGGCCCGCTTGTGGCTCATGCCCCGTATACCTATAACCCCTGCTCGGCCAAAGAGCGGGCGCGCGAGTTTGCCTTGGAGGCCATGGCGGAGGACCTGCGGCGCATGGAAGCGCTGCCCGGCAACTACTACAACTTCCATCCCGGTGCGCATGTGGGGCAGGGCTCCGACGCCGGCATTCAGATGATCGTCGACACCCTGTGCCAGGTGATGTTTGAGGGCCAACAGACGACGGTGCTGCTCGAGACCATGGCCGGCAAGGGCACCGAGGTGGGCCGCAGCTTTGAGGAACTGGCACTCATCATCCAGGGCGTTGCCGACAAGTGTCCCGAGCTGTCGGCCAAGTTGGGCGTTTGCTTGGACACCTGCCATGTGAATGACGCCGGCTACGACATCGTCCACGATCTTGAAGGCGTGCTCGACGAGTTCGATCGTGTGGTGGGTATCGAGCGCCTGCGCGCCGTGCATATCAATGACTCCAAGAACCCCTGCGGCGCCCATAAGGACCGCCACGAATGCATCGGTAAGGGCTACCTGGGTAGCGAAGAGTTTGGCGGCGGTATGCAGGTTATGCAGAATATTGTATCGAATGGCCGCTTGCGCGCATTGCCATTCATTTTGGAGACACCGAACGAACTTGCAGGTTATGCGGCTGAAATCAAATTGTTAAGGTCATTGCAGCAGTGATGACTGTCATAAAGTGGAGTGCTCCATTCACGTTATGGGTCTGTTTCAATCAGTTTTCTAATTGCTGATTCTTCCAAGCGGGTGCATAATAACCCTCAGTTTTTGCAGACCCCTGAATCACGTGGGGTCATTGGAAGGAGACTGATTATGAAGCTGAAGAAGCTTGGCGCATTTGCCGCCACGGGTGCTATGGCGCTCGCCCTTGCTCTGACGGGCTGCGGCTCGTCCAACGCCACCTCTGGTTCTGATGCCAGTTCCAGCAGCTCTGACGACGCTAAGGTCGAGAAGGTCGACGGTTCCAAGGAGTACGCGCTCGTCAAGGACGGTACGCTGACCGTCGGCACCTCTGCCGAGTACGCTCCGTTTGAGTACAAGGATGACAACGGCGATTATCAGGGCTTTGACCTTGAGCTCATCAAGGCTATCGGCGACAAGCTGGGCCTGGATGTCGAGTATGTCAACAATGACTTTGACACGCTGGTTCCGGGCGTCGCTTCGGGCGCTAAGTATGACGTCTCCATCGCGGCTATCACCGACACGCCCGAGCGTGAGAAGGAAGTCACTTTCTCCGATTCCTACTACATGGACGATCAGGCTATCGTGACCAAGGTCGATAACACCGACATCACGGCCGACAACTACAGCGAGAAGCTCAACAACGCCGACGCTACCATCATCGTCCAGTCTGGCTCGACCGCCGAGGCCTTTGCCCAGGAGAACTTCCCCAAGGCCAAGATCGTCCCCTACAAGGATGCTACCGAGTGCTTCAGCGCCTTGCAGTCCGATAAGGGTGACGCCGTAGTCACCAACCGCTCCGTTGCCAGCCAGCTGACCGCCGAGCAGTTCAACACCTGCCAGACCATCAAGCAGATCAGCACCGGCGAGGAGTACGCCATCGCCATCAACCAGGGCAACACCAAGCTCAAGGACGACATCAACCAGGCTATCAAGGACCTGACCGATGACGGTACCGTCGACGCCCTCATGGCTAAGTACAACATCAAGTAAAATAACTACTTGATTGCGCGCGGGCCCTTTCCGTTTTGGCGGAGAGGGCCTTTGCGCTTCTCTTGACGGAGAGCATTTCCGTCTTGTTTTGCCGGCAACTTCTACGATAGGAGCCACCTTGTCTCGACTGAACAAAGGGGCCGCGGAGCAGCGTTTTCCACTGCCCGCCTTGCTCCAAAAGCTAGTCTGCGTCATGGCCGTGGCGCTCGCGCTGGTGTGCGCGGGGGCATATGCGCCTACGACCGCCCAGGCGCTTGAGACCGCAAAGATTACCGCCCGACCCAACACCGGTTCGGGCAGCGCTGTGGTCGGCGGTACCGAGACGCGCATTACCTGGGAGGTCCAGGCCGATGCCGATGAGGAGCTGAGCGGTCTTTCGCTGACGTTTGTCGACGGCACGACGTTTGGTACCGATGACACGCGATTGACGATGCTCTCGGGCGAGGACCTCATGGATCGTACGCCCATGAAGCCCACGTGCAAGGCTGACGCCCAGACGCTCAAGATTGACTTTGGCGAGACGGCGCCTGCCGGCGGCTTTTTCCGTGTCGAGGTTTACGGCGTGACCTTCCCCGTCGAGGGTGGCGATGAGGCCTTTAGCGGCACCTACACTTTGGCCGATGGCTCGACCAAGAAGATCTCAAAGATTCCGTCGGTGGAGATTAAGGGCGTGACGGCATTCGATAACTTCCTGGCCGATCTTAAAGAGCAGCCGTGGGTCGAGGCATGGAATTCCAACATGTTCCTTCGTCTGTTCCTGAACCCGGTCATTTTGGTCCAGAGCCTGCCGATCGTCTTCAAAGGCTTCCTTATGTCGCTCTCGATCGTGCTCGTGGCGTTTCCGCTGGCAATTCCCTTTGGCTTTGCCTTGTCGCTCATGCGCATCTCCAAGTCGCGCATTCTGCGTTGCCTTGCCGGCATCTATGTGAATATCATCCGCGGTACGCCGGCGTTCCTGCAGATCTATATCGCGTTCTTCGGTCTGCCGTTGGCCGGCGTCAAGGTGGACGACTATGTCTTGGGCGTTATCGTCATGGCCATGAACTCGTCTGCGTATCTGTGCGAGATCTTCCGTGCCGGTATTCAATCGATTCCCAAGGGCCAAAACGAGGCCGCTCGCTCTCTGGGCATGAACGCCTTCCAGACGCTGCTCTACGTTATGATTCCGCAGACGTTCCGCAATGTCCTGCCTACGCTGACCAGCGAGTTTATCCTGCTTTACAAGGATACGTCGCTGCTTGCCGCCGTGGGCGTGGTCGAGATCGTCATGAACGCCCGCACCATCGTGGCCACGACGGGTTCCATTACGCCGTATGTGGTCGCCGCCCTGTTCTATCTGGTCATTACGCTGCCGCTTGCGCGCTTGGTGAGCGGTCTTGAGGCGAGGCTTCTGGGGACGGCCGAAACCAAAAAGAAGCGTCCCGCCAAGAGCGCCGGACAGGTTGTCGCGACGCCCGCCGATCATATCGCCGGCCTGTAAGGAGGTTCTATCATGAGCGAAACCAATAACTCGAACGAGGTCGTTGTCAGCATCAAGAATCTCCAGAAGGCCTTTGGCGACAACGTGGTCCTGCGCGACATCGATCTTGATGTGCATAAGGGCGAGGTCGTCGTAGTCCTAGGTCCCTCGGGCTCGGGTAAGTCGACGATGCTTCGCTGCATCAATCGTCTGGAGCAACCTACGAGCGGCTCGATTGTCGTTGAGGGCGTGGATGTGTGTGCCAAGGGCGTCGACCTCAATAAGGTGCGCACGCACTTGGGCATGGTGTTTCAGCAGTTCAATCTATTCCCGCACCTGTCGGTCAAAAAGAACGTCATGCTTGCGCAGCAAAAGGTGCTCAAGCGCAGCAAGGAAGAGGCCGAGAAGATTGCCGTCGAGGAGCTGACCAAGGTCGGCCTGGCCGAGCGCATCGATTTTATGCCGAGTCAGCTTTCGGGCGGTCAACAGCAGCGCGTGGCCATCGCTCGCGCCCTGTCGATGAACCCTCACGTCATGCTCTTTGACGAGGCCACGTCGGCGCTTGACCCCGAGCTCGTCCGCGATGTATTGGGCGTCATGCGCGACCTGGCACGTGACGGTATGACCATGATTGTGGTGACGCACGAGATGGGCTTTGCCCGCGACGTCGCCGACCGCGTCGTCTTTATGGACGGTGGCGTTATCGTGGAAGAGGGTACGCCGAGCGAGGTCTTCGACCATCCCAAGAGCGAACGCACCAAGGCGTTTTTGGGCAATATCTCGTAGCCGCTTTATATGACTGACATAGCAGAAAACGGGAGCCGGATGTGATCCGGCTCCCGTTTTTGTTGGGACGCGAATGTGTTTTGGTGCAGAGCGCGTTGCGGGCGGAGCTCATTGCCGCTAGGCGAGCTCGGCTCCAAGGGCGCGGCAGGCCACCTCGCCCTCATCGTCGGGCGCATCGTAGCAGATGACGGAATCGACGACGTTGACGCCCGCCTCGTCGGCGTCCGCCTTCCAGTTGTCCATCCACTCGCCCTCGGCCCACGAATAGGAACCAAAGAGGATGACCTTCTTGTCGCCGAGGGCTTCCTTGACCTCATCCCACATGGGCTGGAACTCATCGTATTCAAGCTCCTCGGAGCCCATGGCGGGGCAGCCGAAGGCGATGGCATCATAGTTGGTGGCCTTGTCGGCAGAGAAGTCGGCGCAGGGGATGACTGCGGCCTCGGCTCCGGCTGACGTCGCGCCCTCGGCGACGAGGTTTGCCATGGCCTCGGTGTTGCCTGTGCCGCTCCAGTAGACGACTGCGATCTTGCTCATATTGAGTCCTTTCGGTTGTGCGGCGTGCGGCCGCGGTTTGTACGTTCTATCGGGTCGCCTGGGCAAGTTGCGCCAAGCTGCAGCCCTGCTGATAGATAAAGGTGAGGTGTTGGGTGCAGGCACGGTACGCATCAAACGTCGCAAGCGCCTGCTCGGCATTCGTATAGACCTTCCAGGCTCCAAAGATCTTGTAGTTCTCGCCACGTTGGGCGATGAACTCGTGCACGTCGTCGTAGGGATACCCCAGGAAGTAGCCAATTTCGTGTGGAAACTCGCAGGTGCAGCCGTTGTCGTAGCGTGCTTGATGGTCCAATGCGCATCGGGTTTGGCCGCATGCGCATTCCGCGGTGTTATTGCTTGCGAGCGTGATGCGCGATGCCAGGTGCACAAGACATGCCGAGAGGTTGCCGGTGTCGTAGCCCTCCTTGGCGAGTGCCGTTTTGGCGCGCGGGTCAGCAAGGTAAGTGGCGAGGCTATTGGGCCGATATGCGTATACGAGCGCCCCGCAGGGGCGCCAGACCAAAACGCTCAGATGAATGCCGAGCGAGTTAAGCTCGCGGTTGCACTGGGCGATAACGTTGAGCAGGCGTGCTCGGCGTTCTGCGATTGACGCGGTCGCGTCCGAACCATCCTGATGGGCGTAGACGCCGGGATAGGTAAAGAGCGATGCCGGCTTGATGCCCGCGAGCGTGGGAGAGCAGTTGCGCACGACCGCTGCCTGAAACGTTGGAATGTCTATGGTCCGGGTCACGGTGCTCCTTACGGATCTAAACTGTTAGCCTAGGAAAACTTATACACGAAAGTAAGCCATGGTCAACAAAAAAGTTTGAGTAGGGAAACTAATTGACCGAACCGACATGATTTTGGGTTAAGATGGGGACACCCCACGGGGGTATCTCTGAAATGGACCGTAAGGAAGGGGAGCGTATGAGCGACTTGCTCAACCCAGCAAATATCATCGTGCTGGGCGTGATTGCTATTGGTATGTTCTTTGGGCTGCGCCGTATTGCGGCGTCGACGCATGGGAAGAGTTGCTGCAGTGATGGCGCAAGCGGAAAGAAAGCCAAGAGGGTTGTTGTGGTGGATACCGATGCGTCGCACTATCCCTATAGCGATGAGCTGTTCATCGGCGGCATGAGCTGTGACGACTGCGCTCAGAACGTAGCCAATGCCCTCAATACGCTTGATGGCGTGTGGGCAACGGTAACGTATGCGGACCACACGGCACGCGTACGCTCGAAGCGCCCGGTTGATCGCGACACACTCGAGACGGCGGTGAGGGGTGCGGGCTATTACGTTATGAAAATGTAGGCGTTGCCCTCTCCGGTGGGTACCAGCCTCCTGCCCATTGTGACTATCGGCATCCAAAAATTTGCGCAAAAATAACCTTTAGATGCGGCAAAAGTGGAGTTTGGTGACGGTTTGCGCGGAATTCGCTAGCAATCGAGCATCTATGAACCCGTCCAAAAAATTACAGGTGTATATTTATACACTGATTATTGCTGTGCTCAGATTGCAATTAACCGTGGACAGAAATGAAGAATGCTAAAACTGGGCTTTAGGACAGGGGAGGCTATAACCTTATGAGACGAGTGGGAACACTTGGCTTGGTGGCAGCGCTTGCCGCTATCTTGGTATCGCCGCTGCCGGCGCACGCCGAAGACGCATCGGGTGCCGTTACCTACAATGCGGGAAATGGGTATTCCTTTGAGAAGCTCTCGCATCCTACGGTAGGAACGTCGCAGCCGGATGGCATCGTCGACTACCAGGGTAACGGTGCCGTTGCCGTTCCGGACGCCGATGGTAATACGGCCAACAACGAAGGCGATCGCGGCCAGAGCTACACTTGGGCGGCTGCGAGCTATGGTGACTGGCTTTATGTGGGCACCTGCTATGCGGCGATGGGCAACACGCTGACGCTCATGAACAGCACGCTGGGCGATTCCTTTGATGTCGAAACCATGCGCCTGACGCTGGAGGCCATGTTTAACGGTACCTTCTTCTATGGACAGCAGAAGGAGGACGGTACGGCCGACAAGGACAGCGGCGGCATCTTGGTCAAGATCAATACCAAGACCGGTGAGACCAAGCTGCTACTCTCTGAATCGCTCAACGGCGTCGCTCCTTTGTTCCGCAATGCCGTGAGCTATAAGGGTAAGCTCTATTTCTGCGGCAGCGTCAGGACCAATGGCGGCAAAGGCGGCCTGCCTGCTGTATACGAGATCGATCCTAAGACGGATGAGTACAAAGTTGTCTATCAAGGCCTTTCGAGCATGCAGGATTACGGTGCTGCCTACAAGCAGGGCATTTCTACCGGTATCCGCGGCATGTGCGTCCATGATGGCCAGCTCGTCATCAGTAATGTGGGTAAAGACGCGAACGGTAATTTTGTGTCGACAATCCTGACGTCGTCTGACCCCTCGAAGGGCCAGGACAGCTTCACCGAGATTGCCAACTCGGAGACGCTGTTTGGCTATCCGGCGATTCGCTATAAGGACAGCATCTACGGCGGCGCCATTTGGGATATGGTCTCGTACAATGGCCATCTCTATGCGACCATCTGCACCGGTACGCCCGAGAACGCTCCCGATGATAATTCCATGCAGTCGTTTGCCATGGTCCGTGGCGACAAGAATGCCGACGGCAGTTATTCGTGGACTCCCATTGTCGGCGATCAGAAGACGGACGGTGCAAAGTACTGCTTTGGCATCGATCCTGCCCGTACCCGTTCTGGCGCTGCCAACCTCATCGTCTACAACGACTACCTCTATATCGGTGAATACAACGACGAGGAGATTGCCCTCGAGCGCATCCTGTTCAACAAATCCAACACCGAAGAGGGCGGTAAGAGCAGCATGGGCGGCGTTGACTGCTCGTTTGTGAATGCCAATCTTGAGCAGTCGGTTAACATCTATCGCATGGACAAGGACGAGAACATGGAGCTCGTCGTTGGCGATCGCACCGACATGTTCCCCGAGGGCGGTATTTCCGGCCTGACTTCGGGCTTTGGCCGAAACGAGAACCAGTACATTTGGCGCATGCAGAAGTTCGACGGCAAGCTGTATATCGGTACCTTTGATACCGCGAGCCTGCTTGAGCCGATCGGCCAGTTCTCCAATGGCGACATTATCGATATGACGCCCGAGGAGTGGGACTCTCAGGTTCAGCGCCTTAGGGACCTGCTCGATCACCTGCTCGACAAGAAATCGCCTGACGACCCCATCGTTCCCGTGAACACGCTTGCGGACGATGATTCAAACGAGGCCGTCGAGGTCGATGATTCGAACGAAGCTGCTGAGGTTGATGATTCAAACAAGGCCGTCGATGTCGATGACGAGAAGACCGAGGTTGCTAAGGGCTTTGGCGATCTGAGCGATGCGCTGGAGGATGCCGCGGGCGGTCTTTGCGATCAGGCCGCGACGATGTCCCAGGACTTTGAGGACGACGCCGCTTATGTCCAGAAGATCGATGGCGAGATCGCGTACTTCAAGTCCTTTGCCGACCAGTATCAGGACATGCTCGATAGCTATGAGAGCCTTAAGCAGCAGTACGAGGATGCCTATGGCACCGAGCTGCCGAGCGATATTCAGGATGCGCTCGATAAGCTGCTGAGCGAGGAGAACCTCAAGAAGTTGCAGAGTGTCCTTACGTGCATGTGTTACCTGCGCGATGCCGAGCGCGGCTTTGATATGTATGTGACCGAGGACGGCGTGAACTTTACGACGCTGACGACCAATGGCTTTAACGATCCGTATAACCATGGTCTGCGCACCTTTGCGGTGACCAACCAGGGTCTGTGCCTTGGTACCGCCAACCCGTTCTATGGTTGCCAGGTCTGGATCCAGCGCAAGGAGAATTCGGAGAATCCGGTTGATCCCGGTACTCCGGATCCGACGGAACCCACCGATCCTTCGCAGCCGGGTGGCGGCGATCAGCCTGGCGGCAGCCAGACGGGTGGCAACGACCAGTCGAGCAGCACCACGACCACCGTCACGACGACCGCTAAGAAGACTCCGAAGGACGGCTCGCTGCCTCGCGCTGGCGACTCGACCCTCACGCTGGTCTTGGGATTGCTGGTTGCAGCTGCCGCAGTGCTTGGCATTGCTCTCGTCTTGCGCAAGCGTTCTCGTCGCTAGGCTCGTCCGCGTAGCTCAATGTCCTGGATATCGTCGAAGTTGATGGCGATATCCCTGAGTTTGAGCAGCTTGAATGCGGGTAACGCTTCGTCGAGAATGCCCGTGCGGCTACGATAGCCGTACGTATCGTAATAGGTGACGCGCACCAAGTCGCCGCGTTTGAGGCCCTCGAGCTTTTGCGAAAGCTCGAGGGCTTTTTCTTCCGTGAGCTCACGTTTTTGCTCGACGGTGATTTCCTGCTTGCGCACGAGTTCGTAGTATCCCGTGAGGGCGGCAAAGGGCATAAACTGTGCGGCGCGGTTGGCGCGCACGGCACCGTTGGCAGTGAGGTTGGGGTCGGCTGCGCGGCGTCTGCCCTCGGGGTCCGCCAGGCGCTCGAAGGCGGTCGGCGGGCGCATGGGCTGTTGTTTGGGTTTAGGCACGGTGTCCTCCAACTTGATCGTTGCGCTCGCGCGCGGTGGCGCCGGCGGTAAAGCTTAATCCCTTGACGAGCGCGTTCTTGCCGTACTTGCCTTTCACGGCCAGGACGGCGCGCGCCAGGTCGCGCTCGCGCTCATCGGTCTCGATATCGCTGAACAGATCGATGGTGGCAAATTCCTCGGGCACAAGATTGCTAAAGCCCAGGTTGATGCGCTTGACCGGTCGTTTGGGATCGACAGTCTGCGCCCAGAGCTCATCGAAATAGCCCATGATCTTCTTAAACGAATTGGTACGCTCGGGCAGCTTGCGCGAGGCGTTGGAGTGCGCAAAGAGCGCGGCATAGCCACCACGCGGTTTGCCACCATGCTCTCCCACAAAGATGCCATCGATTGCCTGCGCTTCGCGCACCAGGCGGCGCCGTTCGTCATCGCGCTGGACGGGCTTGGGAGCACGGGGCGCGAGCTCGGGGCCGGCGGTTGCGGTGGGTTCGATGCTCGACGTACTCGAGCGCAGGTGTCCGCATCCGTCCACATATTGTGCAGTACCGCTGGCATCAAGCCTGCGTATGTCGGCGCGCTCGCTCGCGTAGCCCACAAAGAGCGAGATGCTGTCGCAGACCACGTGCTTATCGATCAAGTCCAACACGGCGTTGTCGACCATCTCGCGCAAGACGGTGTAGGCCTGCTCGTAGGCATAGCCCTTCGAGAGCACCTGTCCTGTGGTGGTCGAAGTTGCTTGCGGGCGATAGGCTTGGATATCGGCGATGGTTGTCGGCTCGCGTCCGAAGGCGTGGTCGATGAGATACTCGGCATTGACGCCGAGCTCGTCGTAAAGCAGGTTTTCGTCGAGCGCCGCGACGCCCATCAGATCGTAGACGCCGTATTTTTCGAGTCGTGCTGCCACGCCGGGGCCGATGCCCCAGATATCGGTGATGGGACGATGGGGCCAGATTTCCTTGCGAAAGGTCTCGTCGTCGAGTATGCCGATGCGGCTGGGTACGTGCTTGGCGGTGATATCGAGTGCAACCTTGGCCTGGAATAGGTTGGGGCCGATGCCGACCGTCGCCGTGATGCCGGTGCGCGCCAGGACCTCGTCGCGCAACATGCAGGCGAGCCCTTCCGCATCGGTGTGATAAAGGTCCAGATAGGGTGTCACGTCGATAAAGCACTCGTCAATTGAGTAGACGTGAACGTCTTGCGGACTGACGTATTCCAGGTAGATACCGTAGATCTGCGCCGACACCTCCATGTAGTGCTGCATGCGCGGTACGGCCTTGATGTAGTCGATGCTATCGGGAATCTCAAATAGGCGGCAGCGATTGTGAATCCCTAAGTCCTTCATGGCCTGCGTGATGGCGAGGCAGATGGTCGTGCGTCCGCGCGATTCGTCGGCAACGACCAGGTTGGTGGTGAGCGGATTGAGCCCACGGTCGACGCATTCGACGCTGGCATAAAACGTCTTGAGGTCGATGCAGATGTAGGTGTGCTGCCCGCCCGCCATCCGAGCCCTCCCATCAAACACATGTTCTTATCGAATACTTGTTCGATAATACCCGCTCGTCCGGACGTCGTCAAAACCTGTCAAAAAGGGACTGGTTTGTTTTGGTAGGTATGGTCGTGCGGTTGGATCGGGTTTTAACGCAGCTCTAAAGAGTGCGAAACAGCTCGGAAAACCTCGCTTCGTAGCATGAGCCTAACGATTGATACCGCCTACGCGCACGGAAGGGTTGTGGGAAAGATGGTCAATTATGGGTTTGGTATGCCGACGCGCCTTGTTGCGGATGGAGACGTGGCTCGCTGGTGCGGACGATTGGTCGCTCACTACGGTGGCACCAAGGCGCTGGTCGTGTTGGGCGGTGACAAGCATACGCGCGATGAGCTTGTCTCGGCGGCACTTGGCTCGCTTGATCGAGCCCTGCTCGAGCGCGTGCTTTTTCGCTGCGGCTCGTTTGAGGGCGACGGGGGAGACGAGCTGATCGACGAAGCCGTGGCCCTGGCGACCGACGAAGGCGTGGACTTTGTCCTGGCGATTGGCGATGCCGATACTGCCGGCTTTGCGCGTGAGCTCGCGCGTCGCATGGCGGCGCTCGATGCCGTCGAAGACGGTTTTGTCCCTTATGGATGCATTCTCTCGGAGGGCAAGGTGCCTGCTGTCGTGGGCACCGGTGAGGTTCCCGTTTTTGCCATTATCGCGCCCGAACTGCTGGAGGGTATCGGGTCTCCTCTGCGTGAGTTGCTCGGTAGCGTCTGCGCCGCGGCCTAATATTTGCCATAAAAGGACGGGTTATTTTTGGTTGGTAAAGCGTTTGACCTGCCAAAATAAGCCTGTCCCTTTTTAATCGGTTGCCGTTTGGGGGCCGATTGGCAACGCTCGCTGATTATAGTATTGACCTGCGCTAGAATAGTGGCATCTGAATGTCCGGGCGCATGGAGGCGTGCGCCCGTATGCTGAGGAGGACTCTATGGCAACTGTTGCCGCACCTATCGATGCTACGTCGACTGCCGCTTGGAAGGCACTCGAGGCTCATCAGGAGAAGCTCGAGGCCGAGGGTATCGACCTCAAGGCCTGGTTCGCCGCCGATGCCGAGCGCGTGAACAAGCTGAGCTTTGACGCCGGTGACCTGCACTTCGATCTGTCGAAGAACCTGGTGACCGATGAGACCGTCAAGCTGCTGTGCGATCTTGCCCGCGAGGTGAAGCTCGAGGAGCGCCGCGACGCCATGTTCTCCGGCGAGCACATCAACACCACCGAGGACCGCGCTGTCCTGCACACCGCGCTGCGCCGCCCGGCAAGCGAGAAGGGCCAGCTCATCGTCGACGGCCAGGACGTCGTCGCCGACGTGCACGAGGTCCTGGACCTGTCTCTTATACACATCTCCGAGCCCACGAGACACTGAGCG
>CABSNF010000028.1 GCA_902478995.1 uncultured Collinsella sp. | reverse complement strand
ATTGTAGGCACGGTAAAGACGATCTTCTTGAGCTCGATAGCTGCGGTCTTCACGGTGTCGAGCGCCTTGCCGCCACCGCATGCAATAAGCACGTCAGCTTCCTGGCAGGCAGGGGAGTTTACGACCTTGGCGATATTGGCACGCGTGCTGTTGGTGCCATAGACGCGCGTCTCCAGAACCTCGACATCGGTACCTTCAAGTGCCGCCATGATGCCCGGCAGCGCTGCAGCCAGTGCCCGTTTGCCACCGATGATCGCGACCTTCTTCGCGCCGTACTCGGCCAGCGCGCCGGACAGCTCGTCAAAGCAATCCTCGCCAACGGTATAGTCGCTCATTCCAATCGTGCGCATAGCAACCTTCTTTCGTTCGATAAAGTGCTTTCAGGTATTTTGCTCCAAGAGAAGGTTCACAGCCGCGAGAAATTTCGAACGTATAAAACCAGTGTTGAGGGTTTTTCGCCGGCGCGGAACGTGCTAGCATACTCCGCATAAGCGTTGATGGGGACGAGTAGTCGGCCGTCCGCATGCTACAGAGAGCGGGGAGCGCTGAGAACCCGTGCATGCGACCGATGAATATCACCCCGGAGCTGCGGTCCCAACGGACGTGCCGCGCAGGCACGTCTTAGTAGATATCGCCGAGATGGTCGTCGATACAGGCCAGCCGAGTAACGGATGCGAGCGCGCGAATACGCGGGCGAGGGCATCTAAGCTGGGTGGTTAAACGAAGAGCTTTTGCGGGCAGACTGCCTGTTTTGTGGCGCTTCGTCCCAGCTTGTAGGGACGGGCGCTTTTTTGGTGCCCAACGGGCGTGTGCGCCCACGACATGAAAGGGGTACCGTGGCAAACGAGTACAAGCAGACGATGAATCTGCCCAAGACCGGTTTTCCCATGCGTGCCGGTCTTTCCAAGTCCGAGCCCAAGCGACTCAAGGACTGGCAGGACAACAAGGTCTACGAGCAGGTTCTGAAGAAGAACGAGGGTCACAAGAAGTTCGTGCTGCACGACGGCCCTCCGTACGCCAACGGCCCGATCCACATCGGCCACGCCATGAACAAGATCTCCAAGGACATGATCAACCGTTACTGGATGATGCAGGGCTATGAGGTTCCCTATGTCCCCGGTTGGGACTGCCATGGCCAGCCGATCGAGCATAAGGTCGAAGAGAAGCTCGGCACCGAGAAGTTCAACCAGACCCCCACGGCCAAGATTCGCGAGCTCTGCAATGAGTTCGCTGTCGAGAACATCGAGCTTCAGAAGGCTGGTTTCCGTCGTCTGGGCGTGCTCGGCGACTGGGACAACCCCTATCTGACGCTCTATCACCAGCATGATGCCGCCGACATCGAGGTCTTCAAGGCCATGTTCGATAAGGGCATGATCTATCGCGGCCACAAGCCGGTTCACTGGTGCAAGCACTGCCACACCGCGCTGGCCGAGGCCGAGATCGAGTACTCCGACGAGACGAGCCCCTCCATCTTCGTGCGCTTTGAGATGACCTCCAAGCCCGCCGGCCTCGAGAACTTCGACGGCCCGGTCGACTTTATCATCTGGACGACTACGCCGTGGACCATCCCCTCCGACCAGGCCGTTTCCCTCAAGCCCGGCGCCGCCTATGTCGCCGTTGAGCACGATGGTCGTGCCGAGGTCATGCTCGAGGACCTGGCTCCCAAGTGCTGCGAGGAGTTTGGCTGGGAGTACACTCCGGTTATGGCCGACGGCAAGCCCTATGTGGTTCCCGCCGAGACGTTCCACCACATCCACTACAAGCAGCCGATCTTTGACGGCGTTGAGGGCGTGGCGCTGCTGGCCGATTACGTTGGTGTCGATGACGGTACCGGTATCGTCCACAACTCGCCCGGCCACGGCGTCGACGACTACTTTGCCTGCCTCAAGGAGGGCATCACCGACATTTGCATGCCGGTCGATGACGACGGCAAGTTCTACACCGGCGAGGAGTTTGGCACCGGTGGTCCCTTCAGCGGTATGGATACCGATGAGGCCAACCCGCATATCATCGAGTTCCTGCGCGAGCGCGGCACCCTGGTTCTCGAGAAGAAGATCACGCACAGCTATCCGCACTGCTGGCGCTGCAAGCACCCGGTGCTCTTCCGTGCTACTGACCAGTGGTTTGTCTCGATGGACAAGACCGGTTTGCGCGAGCAGGCTGGCAAGGAGGTCCGCGAGAACGTCAAGTGGTATCCGGCCCACGCGGCCAACCGCATCGGTGCCATGGTCGAGCAGCGTCCCGACTGGTGCATCAGCCGTCAGCGCAACTGGGGCGTGCCTATCCCCAGCTACACCTGCGCCGACTGCGGCGAGAAGGTCATGAACGACGCCACGCTCGACGCCGTCATCAAGCTCTTCCACGAGAAGGGCTCCGACGCCTGGTTTACCGACGCTCCCGAGAGCTACCTGGGTGAGGCCTGCGTCTGCCCCAAGTGCGGTGGCCATCACCTCAAGGCCGATAAGGACATCCTCGACGTGTGGTGGGACTCCGGCGTCTCCTGGAAGGCCGTCTGCGAGTATCGCCCCGAGCTTGAGTACCCGGCGGACGTGTATCTCGAGGGCTCCGACCAGCATCGTGGTTGGTTCCAGAGCTCGCTGCTCACCTCGGTGGGTGCCAACGGCCACGCTCCGTACAAGGCGGTCGTCTCGCAGGGCTTCACGCTCGACGGCCAGGGCCGCAAGATGTCCAAGTCGCTCGGTAATGTCATCGACCCCAATAAGGTCTGCGACGAGATGGGCGCCGACATCATCCGCCTGTGGGTCGCCTCCGTCGACACCAGCTCCGACGTTTCCATCGACCACGAGATCCTTGCTCGTACGTCCGATGCCTACCGTCGTTTCCGCAACACGCTGCGCTTCCTGCTCTCCGAGCTCGAGGGTCAGTTTGAGCCCGAGACCGACGGCGTCGCCTTTGCCGACTTGCTGCCGCTCGACAAGCTTATGGTTGCCCGTCTGACCCAGGTCCAGGCCGAGGTCGACGACGCCTACTCTTGCTATGAGTTCCCGCGTGCCTACCGTGCGCTCTACGACTTTGTTGTTACCGAGCTTTCCAACGTGTATCTCGACGCCCTGAAGGACCGTCTGTACTGTGACAAGCCCGGCTCGCTCGAGCGCCGCAGCGCCCAGACGGTACTTGCCGAGCTCTTCTCGATGCTCATGCGTGACCTGCAGCCGATCCTGTCCTACACCGTCGACGAGGCCATGGCCTATGCGCCTGCCGGCTGCGTCGACCACCAGAAGTACGCCGCGCTGCTCGATTGGTACAAGTCGCCCATCACGGTCGACGAGGCCAATGAGTTCGAGGGCGTGCTCGAGGCTTCGCTTGAGCTCCGTAGCGCTGTGACCAAGGCTCTTGAGGATGCCCGCTCCGCCGGCACCTTCACCAAGAGCCAGCAGGTCCGTGTCAAGGCGGTCGTTCCCGCTGAGATGTATGCGCTGTTGACCGGCGACAAGGCGGTCGACCTGGCCGAGTTCTACATCGTCTCCGATGTTGAGCTGACCCAGGGTGAGGAGCTCTCCGTTGCCATCGAGGCTGCCGAGGGCGAGTGCTGCGACCGTTGCTGGAACTATCGCACCACCGTCGGCGAGTACAACGGCCACGCTCACATCTGCGAGAGGTGTGCGAAAGCCCTTTAAGGCACGGCAACTCGGCATTTTAGTTATAGGGAGAATTTGGGCGCCTTCGGCCCATTTGCTTCGCTGAATATAAGCGGCATTCTGTTTTTCGGAATGCCGCTTTCGTTTTTAGCTGGTTATTTCGCTTGCGTTGGTGGATATGTCGTGCGCTCTGCTTGTGGCAATATAAGATATTAATTCGCGTTAAACGGAATTTGATTATCTAAGGGTAGGGGATTTCTTTGGGTCGTGGTGCGGATATGACGCCGCCTTTGCGTTGGCGGTTGGGTGTTGCTGGTGGCGTGGTGCTCGTTGTGTTGCTCGTTGACCAGCTGACCAAGCTTGCGGTTCGTGCCGTGGGCGATGCTCTGCATGTGACCGTTATCCCCGGCGTGATCGATTTTCTGTTTGTCCGCAATATCGGAGCCGCCTTTAGCATGGGCGAGGGGCATGGCATAGCGTTTGCCGTGCTGGCGCTTGCGGTCATTGTCGCCATTGCCTTGTACTTGCTCCGTGCGCCTCGGCTCGCTCGTCTTGAGGTTGTGGGCATGGCTATGGTTGCGGGCGGTGCTATTGGTAATGCTATCGATCGCCTTGTCTTTGGCTTCGTGACCGATTTTATCGCCACCACGTTCATCGACTTCCCCGTTTTTAATGTGGCCGATATCGGCATTACGGTCGGCGTCGTGCTGGCGCTCATCGGTTACATGTTCTTGAGCCCCGCCGCTCGCGAGGTCGATGCGACCGCCGAACTCAACGCTCGTGACGAGGCCCGCGCCAAACGCAAAGCCAAGCAGCGTGGGGAGCGTGCCCGCAAGATTCGCGAAAGGAATGAGCGTTAATGGCCGACATCCATATTCTTGTTGCCGACGATTCCACTGGTCAGCGTCTTGACGCCTATCTGGGCGCCAACGATGGCTGCCCCACGCGCTCTGCCTGCGCGCACTTGATCGAGGGCGGCGCCGTTGCCGTCAACGGCGAGACCTGCCTGTCAAAAAAGTATGCCGTGCGCTCCGGTGACCGCATCTCGGTCGACCTGCCCGAGCCGCACGATCCCACTGATGTGATTCCCGAGGCCATTCCCCTCGATATCCGTTACGAGGACGACTACCTCATCGTGCTCTCCAAGCAGCGCGGCCTGGTGTGCCACCCCGCCCATGGCCACGAGAGCGGCACCCTTGCAAACGCTCTGGTCTACCATTGCGGTATCGATCATCTTGGTACCGTGCAGGGTGAGGACCGCCCCGGCATCGTGCATCGCCTGGATCGCGATACCTCGGGCCTTATGCTCGCGGCAAAAGACGACGACACCCAGCGCGCGCTTCAAAATCTTATCCGCACGCGCACGCTCGACCGTCGCTATATCACGCTCGTTCACGGTCACATCGCCATGGACGAGGGCACTATCAACACCGGTATCGCCCGATCGACGCGCGACCGCGTCAAGATGGCGGTTTCCGATGACCCCTTTGCGCGTCAGGCCATCACGACCTTCAAGGTGCTCGAGCGCTTTGATTCCACGCGTTTCGACGACGGCTACACGCTCGTCGAGTGCCACCTGTTTACCGGTCGCACGCATCAGATTCGTGTGCACATGCGCCATATCAACCATGCCTGCGTGGGCGACCCGCTCTACGGCAAGTGTGATACGCGTGCCGATCAGGGTCTGACCAGGCAGTTCCTCCATTCCTGGCGCGTGGCGTTCGACCATCCCGTGACGGGCGAGCGCATCGAGTGCCGCGACGAGCTACCGTGGGATCTTGCGGCGGTTTTGGATGACCTGGCCCCGCGTTCGCTCGGTCTCACTGCCGCCGGTGACGAAATCGTCCCGCAGCTCGGTCTGTTCGAAGCCTAGCTAGTATTAGGTGGTTTCTTGAACTCGGTAAGCCTGCGGTAAGATATACGGTTGTTTACGTAACGCGTTCTCGGGAGCCTGCATGCTCGCCTTTTTACAAACCAACACACCCATCGTGATCTTCAATCAGATTGTCGTCACGCTGCTCACGGTCTGCTTTCTGTACCAGGTGGTCTTCTTTGTCATCGGCGCTCTTCGTGGCGAGGTCGCGCCTCCCAAGGCCAAAAAACTCCACCGCTATGCCTTCTTTATCGCGGCGCATAACGAGGAGGCTGTGATCGCCAACCTCGTTCGCTCCATCAAGGACCAGGATTATCCGTCCGAGCTTATCGAGGTCTTCGTCGTCGCCGATGCCTGCACCGATAATACGGCGCAGCTCGCGCGCGAGGCGGGCGCCATCGTTTATGAGCGCAATGACCTTGCCCGCAAGGGCAAGAGTTGGGTCATGGACTTTGGCTTCGACCGCATCCTTAACGAGTATCCCGATACGTTTGAAGGCTACTTTATCTTCGATGCCGATAACGTCATTTCCCGTGATTACGTATCCAAGATGAACGATGCTTTTGACCAGGGCTTTCATGTGGTCACCAGTTACCGCAACTCTAAGAACTTCGGCAGCTCGTGGATCTCTGCGGCTAACGCCACGTGGTATCTGCGCGAGGCGCGCTTCCTTAACAATGCGCGTAATATCTGCAAGACTTCCTGCGCTGTATCGGGTTCGGGCTATCTCATTTCTGCCAGTGTTATCGAGGGCATGCACGGTTGGCAGTTCCACACGCTGACCGAGGATATTCAGTTCACCACGTTCTGCGCCATTCACGGCATTCGCATTGGCTATGCGCCGGCGGAGTTCTTTGACGAACAGCCCGTGACGTTTAAGGCTTCCTGGAAGCAGCGTATGCGTTGGACCAAGGGCTTCTACCAGGTTTTCTTTACCTATGGTAAGCATCTGGTCAAATCGACCTTCCGCTATCATCGCTTTGCCGCCTACGACATGTTTATGACGATCGCGCCCGGCATGCTGCTGTCGCTGATCTCGATGCTCGCCAATGCGACGTTCCTCATCGTGGGCGGGCTTTCGCACGGCTTCTTGGCCACTGAGGTCGAGATGCAGGCTTGTGCCGCCTCGCTCATTATGACCTTCGCGATGATGTACCAGACCTTCTTTATCCTGGCGCTCCTTACGACCATCTTTGAGTACAAGCATATTCACTGCGCGCAAAAGTGGCGTCTGGTGACCAACCTGTTTACCTTCCCGATCTTTATGTTCAGCTATATCCCCATTACGGTGGCTGCTCTGTTCCTAAAGGTCGACTGGGTGCCGACACAGCACGCCGTAAGCGTTACCCTCGACGAGGTCATGCAAGGCGCCAAATAACCACGATCAAAACCACCACAAAGGGGACAGACACCTTTGTGGTGGTTTTTGCGTTTGAGCTGCTGCCCAAGGAGGTGTTCGATGGTCTATTTTCCGTTTTGGATTTGCATCTTTGTTGGCGCGGCGATTGATGCCCGTGAGCGGCGGTTTCCCAATCAGCTTGCCGGTGCGTGTGCGGTGGCGGCGTTTGCGGGCGTTTGGCTCGACAAGGGTGTTAACACGGCGCTTGACCACGCCGGTCTTGCGGTTATCGTCTACCTTGCCCTTGTGCTTACTGAGTCGCTCTGGCGTCGTATTCGCCATGCTCCCGGCATTGGCATGGGGGACGCCAAGGCGCTCTTTGCCCTTTGTACCCTCGATCCCTTGGGTGGTGTCGTCGCGTTTGGGGTTGCGCTCCTGGCCCTTGCCGCCGCCTGTCTCATTGCAAAATCACGCTCCCTGCCTTTGCTGCCGTTTTTAGTGCCGATATTTGCCATAATCGAGGTCGTGGGTAGTACGCTGTAACCGTTTGCGCGCCCTTTTAAGGAGCATGCCATGGCAATCATTCAACAGACAGCCGCCATCAAGGCACGTATGGATCGCATTCCCGCGGCGTTGTCGCCCGAGCTGGTCGAGCGTATCGCCGCCGACCGCGCCTCGGGTGTCGTTAATCCCTATCGATGCGGTGACGACCAGGTCATCCGACGTGTCGATCGGGCTGCAGACGAGGGCACGCTCATGCGTCCGGCCTTCATGCGCGATACCGAAAAGATTCTGCATCTGCCCGCATACACCCGTTATGCAGGCAAAACGCAGGTCTTCAGTTTTCGCAGCAACGACGACCTGTCGCGTCGCGGCCTGCACGTGCAGCTTGTCTCGCGCATCGCTCGCGATATCGGACGTGCCCTGGGGCTCAACTGCGATTTGATCGAGGCGATTGGCTTAGGCCACGACTTGGGCCACACGCCCTTTGGCCATGCCGGTGAGCGATTCCTCAACGATATCTATCACGAGCGCACGGGTCGTTATTTTTTCCATAACGTGCAGTCGGTCCGCGTGCTCGACGCGCTGTACGGCCGCAACGTGTCACTCCAGACGCTCGACGGCGTGCTATGCCACAACGGTGAGTACGAACAGCGTGTGTTTGAGCTTTCGGACATGAGCTCCTTTGACCAGTTCGACCTTACGGTTGAGGATTGCATTGCCACAGGTTACAGCGCAATTGAGCACCTGCGCCCCATGACGCTCGAGGGCTGCGTGGTTCGCATCTCGGATATCCTTGCCTACGTGGGGCGCGATCGCCAAGACGCCATTTCGGCGGGTCTGCTGTCACCCGACGCCTTTGACGATGACCTGGGCGGGGCATACAACAGCTGGATCCTTACGCATGCCTCCATCGATATCGTCGAGCACAGCTATGGTAAGCCACGCATCGAGATGAGCGAGGACCTGTTTGAGGAGATCCGCCGAGCCAAGCGCGAGAACTACGAGAAGATCTATAGCAAGGGCGGCATTGAAGGCGACTCCGAAGCGGAGCTGCGCGAGGCCTTCGAAAAGCTCTACGACCGTTGCCTGCAGGATATAAACGAAGGCGACGAGTCTTCGTATATCTTTAAGCACCACATTTCTCGCATTGAGCGGCAGCTTTTCTACTACGATCGCACCTATGCCTGGCAGGACGACAAGGATCAAGCGGTGGTGGATTACATCGCGAGCATGACGGACGGCTATTTCTGCGAGCTTACGAGCAGGCTGTTCCCGGGATTGAAGTTTCCGCACCGTACCTATATTAACGAACGGTAGTTCGTATTTATTCGGTATACTGTTGGTGGAAAACGTTTTTGATTGACGCACGGGATGGCTATGGACGACCTTTTTTCTGCTTCGACGCGCGAGCGTTCCTTTCAGAATGCGCCGCTTGCGGTGCGCATGCGGCCCAATTCGCTCGACGAGTATGTGGGCCAGCAAAAGGCCGTCGGTAAGGGTTCGTGGTTGCGTGCCGCGATTGAGCACGACGTGCTGTCGAGTGTGATTTTGTATGGGCCGGCCGGTACGGGCAAGACGACGCTGGCACATATTATCGCCAACCATACTAAGAGCGAGTTTGTCGAGGTCAGCGCTGTGACGGGCACCGTAAAGGATCTTCGTCGCGTGATCGACGAGGCTAAGACGCGCCTGAATACGTACGACCGCCGCACCATTCTTTTTATCGATGAGATTCATCGCTTTTCCAAGTCGCAGCAGGATGCCCTGCTGCATGCAGTTGAGAACCGTACCGTCATTATGATTGGCGCCACGACGGAGAATCCGTACTTCGAGGTCAACTCGGCATTGCTCTCGCGCGGTCGCGTGGTGGAACTTGAGCATCTTAAAGACGAGGATATCGCCACGCTTATTGAGCGTGCGCTCGAGGCGCCGCAGGGTTTGAACGGTAAGTTCTCGGCCGATGAGGATACGGTTAAGACCATTTGCACACTGGCAGCGGGTGACGCTCGATCGGCGCTCACGACGCTTGAGCTTGCGAGCGAGATTGCCGTCACGCGCCCCGATACCGAGGGAACGCCCGCGCCGGCGGCGGGGGAGCGCTATCCCATCACTGTTGACGACGTGAAGATTGCCAATCCGCGCCGTGGCTTTTCGTACGACAAAAACGGTGACATGCACTACGACATCATCAGTGCGTTTATTAAGTCTATGCGCGGTAGCGACCCCGATGCCACGATTTATTGGCTCGCGCGCATGATTGACGCGGGGGAGGATCCTAAGTTTATCGCTCGTCGTATTATGATTCAGGCTTCTGAGGATGTTGGCAACGCCGACCCACAGGCGCTTTTGGTGGCACATGCCGCGTTTAAGTCTGCCGAGGTCATTGGCTATCCCGAGTGCCGTATTAATCTGGCTCAGGCTGCTCTCTATGTGTGCTTGGCGCCTAAATCGAACGCGTGCGAGGCTTCGATCGATGCGGCGTTGGCCGATATTCATTCAAGTGGGCTCCGCGAGGTGCCGAGTTATCTGCGCGATCGTCATCGCCCGGGCAGCGACGAATACGGTGTGTATAAGTATCCGCATGATTATCCCGAAGGCTGGGTCGATCAGCTTTATTTGCCCGAGGGGCTGGAGCGCGGTGCGTTTTGGCAGCCTGCGGGCCGTGGCTGGGAAGAGTGGCGCGTAGAGCAAAGCGAGCGCGACCGTAGCGGCAGAGCGCCCAAGTAGGTCCTTGGGACCTCGCACATTCCCTTTGGGTATCTTTCCCCTTCTTTGGGGTACCATGAACAGCGTCTGTATTTCGATTCCTTCGGGAGGCTTGTATGAGTCCCATTCAAATCGCCCTGCTGCTGCTCGCCGTTGCCGGTGTGTGGGCTGTTATCGAGCTCGCGCTCACGCTGCGAAAGACCCGCACCGTCGTTGATTCGCTCGATAAGACCGTGAGCGACCTTAACAACACCATCGCCGAGGCACAGCCGGTGGTAGCAAAGCTCGATGGCGCTGTCGATGAGCTCACCCCCGCGTTGGCTCAGGTTGAGCCGCTCCTCAAGTCGAGCAAGACCGCCGTCGACGCCCTTACCTCCAATCTCGTAGAGGTCGAAGCTGTGGTTCGCGACATTTCCGAGGTTACGGGCAGCGTGGCCGAGGCCAGCAATGCCGTATCGAGCGTGACTGATTCTGCTGCTGGTGCTGTGCAGAAACTCTTTAACAAGGTGAAGGCTCCCGCGGCCGACGCCGAGCGCACGCTTTCCGCTGCCGCCGAAGCCGAGCAGCCGACCGAGCGTGTCCTGATTGACGAGGACGAGGCCGCCGCGGGCGACGATGATGGTCAGAAGTCTGTATCCAAGCCGGCTCAGTATTACACCTATACGCCCGCCGAGACCTCCGAGGAGTCCTGCGATGAGTAGCGAAGCAACTTGCCCCATCACGCTGACTGTTGCCGGGGATCCGCGTCTGGCACGCCTCGTACGTATGACGGCCGCCAACGTTGGTGCGCTGTGCTCCATGTCCGTCGATCGCATCGAGGACATTCGTATGGCTGCCGAGGAAGCCTTTATCTTTGGCTGCACGGCCGTTGATTCCGATGACATTTCGATCAAATTCGACGTCGACGAATCGCATGTGGGCATGACCTTTACCTTTGGCGATCAGGCGACTGTCGATGAGGATGACCAGGCTGCCGTGTATGCCGAGCTCATTCTGGCGAGCGTGTGCGATTCCTACGAAAAGACTGCGGCGCCCCTGACGCTTTCCCTCGACCTCAAGGCGGATATCTAATATGACCGAACGTTCCCGGAGCGGTAAGACCGCTTGGGACAAGGAGAAAACCCGCGAGCTGTTTCGTCGCTACAAAGAGACCGGTGATCCGGACGCACGTGAGCAGCTCGTCATGTCCCATATGAACCTGGTAAGGTTTCTTGCCAACAAATTTAAGAATCGCGGCGAGCCGCTCGACGACCTCATGCAGGTCGGCTATCTGGGCTTGCTCAAGGCTATCGACCGTTTTGATCCCGAGCGCGGACTCGAGTTCACGACGTTTGCGACACCCACTATCCTGGGCGAGATCAAACGCCATTTTCGCGACAAGGGCTGGAGTGTGCGCGTACCGCGTCGTCTGCAGGAGCTCTCGGCCAAGGTCAACCAGGCTACTGACAAACTTACCAACGAGCTGCAGCGTTCGCCCAAGGTTGAGGAGATCGCTGAGTATCTAGATGTGACTGTCGATGAGGTCCTCGAGGCTATGGAATCGTCTTCGGCCTATACCTCGGTGCCCATCGAGGCTCCTGGTGCGTCCGATTCCGACGATGCCCCTTCGATTCTCGACCGTTACGCCGACGACGACAACGAGCTCGACTTTACCGATGACCGCCTAGTGATCGAGGAAGCCATCCGTGATTTCTCGCCGCGCGAGCGCGAGGTGATCGAGCTGCGCTTTGTGAAGGGCATGACCCAGATCGAGATCGCCAAGAAGCTGGGTATTTCTCAGGTGCAGGTTTCGCGTCTGCTGCGCCGCACGCTTAAGAAGATTCAGGACAAGATCGACCCCGACGGAGTGATGATTCGTTCATGAGTGAACACCCCCAACAAACCGATCGCGTGCTGCGCGACACCCGCATTCTGACGCTTCGCATTTGGGCTGTTGTCGGCTGCATTGTCATCGCCGCTGTCATCTTTAACCTTATGGGCATCCTGGCGCCGGTTATCGAGTTTCTCGCTGTTGGTTCCATCATTGCCTTTGTGATGTCCCCGATCACCAACTGGCTCGAGCACCATGGCGTGAATCGCGGCATCGGTTCGCTTATCGCGCTTATTGTTGTTGTTGCCGTGCTCGTCGGTGTCGTTTGCATCTTGTCGCCGATTCTCTTTGGTCAGATCATGGAAGTCCTGAGCCGCCTGCCCGAGCAGCTTCGTGTTGCGGGTGGCGATCTCAATGAGATGATCTCGCATGCCAAGACGCTCAATAACACGCCGCTCAAGGAGTATTTGGACGATAATCTTTCGTCGCTGGTTACCGTGGCATCGAAGTATGTGTCTCAGATTGCTGCCGAGCTTGGCCGCGGTGTGTTCCCGCTCATCACCAATACGGCCTCGCAGTTGTTCGTGATCTTCCTTGGTCTGGTGCTTGCCTACTGGATGGCCTGCGACTACCCTCGCATGCATCACGAGATTTGCACCATCATCGGTCAGGAGAAGGAGACCTCGTACCGCTTTATGGTCGCCATCCTTTCTCGCTCTGTCGGCGGCTACATGCGCGGTATGGTCGTGACGTCCATCTGCGGTGGTTTCCTCGCCTTTATCGGCTTCCTGATTATCGGCCATCCGTATGCGGCGCTCATGGCTATCTTCACTGGCATCATGCACTTGGTTCCGGTCGTCGGTCCCTGGGTGAGCGCGGCAATCGCCACGGTACTCGGCTTTATGTTCAGCCCCATGTTGGCGTTATGGACGCTCATCGTGACGATGGTCGCGCAAAACGTCACCGACAATGTGATTTCGCCTAAGGTCATGCAGAGCTCAGTGCAGGTGCATCCCATTATGAGCCTTACGGCTCTCGTTATTGGTTCGGCACTCATGGGGCCCATCGGCATGATTATTGCCATCCCGCTTTGTGCGGCCCTCAAGGGCATCTTCGTGTACTACTTCGAGAATGAGACCGGCCGTCAGCTTGTGGCCTATGACGGAGCCGTGTTTAAGGGCACGCCGTACCGCGATGCCGATGGCAACCCGGTCGCCGCCTACGACGCGCTCGGCGACGACACCTTCATCTACGAGTCCGAGCTCATCGGCAACGAGACCGCGCCCGAGGCTCAGGCGATGCCTAAGCCCGAGTTCGATAATCCCTGGATCAAGCTCTCGGGTTTGCAACCCGATGCCACGGGCTTCTTCAAGAATCCCTTCGCCAAGGACGATGACTCCAACTCGGACGACGATACCAAAACCGGCATCGACGGCTCCATGGACGATGACGACAACTAGCGGGGTAATTCGGGTTAACATTCATACGTGCTAACATGCAATTTCGCTGAAGGGCCGGCATTGTGCCGGCCCTCTTTTTTGCACTTGCGCGGCGGGATGGTAATATCGTTACGTTTGAACTGTTTCGATGTGAAACCGAGGAGATTCCCTCTATGAGTGCTGACTACCCGTCAATGACTACGGCCGAGATTCGCTCCAAGTTCCTCAACTTCTTTGAGGAGCGCGGTCTTAAGCTCTATCCTTCTTCGTCCCTCGTCCCCGACGATCCCTCGCTGCTGCTTGCCAACGCCGGCATGAACCAGTTTAAGGAGTACTACCAGGGCAAGAAGACCATGAAGGAGATCGGCGCGATCTCCTGCCAGAAGTGCGTTCGCACCAACGACATCGACTGCATCGGCGAGGACGGCCGTCACCTGTCCTTCTTCGAGATGCTCGGCGACTTCTCGTTTGGCGGCGTCTCCAAGGAGCAGGCTTGCGCCTGGGCCTTTGAGCTCATCACCAAGGAGTTCAAGCTGCCGCTCGACCGCCTGTACTTTACCGTCTTTACCGAGGACGACGAGACCCATGACGTGTGGCGCTCCCTGGGCGTTGCCGAGGATCACATCTCTCGCCTGGGCGAGGACGACAACTTCTGGGCCGCTGGCCCCACCGGCCCCTGCGGTCCGTGCTCCGAGATCTACTTTGACATGGGCGAGGAGGTCGGTTGCGGCAGCCCCGACTGCAAGCCCGGCTGCGACTGCGACCGCTTCCTGGAGTTCTGGAACCTCGTGTTTACCCAGTACGACCGCCAGGAGGACGGCTCCATGCCGGAGCTGCCACACCGTAACCTCGATACGGGCATGGGCTTGGAGCGCATGGCCGCCATCATGCAGCACAAGACCGCTAACTACGACGGCGATCTGATGCAGCACCTCATCAAGCTGGGCGAGGAGATCAGCGGCAAGACCTATGACGCCGACGATTACTCCGGCGCCAGCCGCTCCCTGCGCATCATCGCCGACCACTCCCGTGCCGTCGACTTTATGATCTCGGACGGCATCCTGCCCGGTAACGAGGGCCGCGAGTACGTCCTGCGCCGCCTGCTCCGCCGCGCCGTGTTCCACGGCCGCCTGCTGGGCATCGAGGGCGCCTTCCTGACCAAGTTCATCGACGAGGTTAACGCTCAGATGGGCGAGGCCTATCCCGAGCTGCTCAAGAACGTCGCGCTCGTTAAGGGTATTGTCGCCTCCGAGGAGGAGCGCTTCTCCACGACGCTCGACAACGGCCGTGTTTACCTGGACGAGGCCCTGGCCGCGCTCGCCGACGGCGCCGTCCTTCCGGGCGACGTTGCCTTTAAGCTGCACGACACCTTTGGTTTCCCCATTGACCTGACTGTCGAGATCGCCGGCGCTGCTGGCCACGACGTCGACATGGACGGTTTCACCGCCTGCATGGAGGACCAGAAGGCCCGCGCTCGTGCCAACGCCAAGGGCGATGCCTGGGGCAGCTTCAACGACGTGTGGGTCGAGCTTTCCGACAAGGTCGCCGCGACCGAATTCGACGGCTATGACAACGATGCGATCGAGGGTGCCAAGGTTGTCGCCATCGTTCGCAACGGCGAGTCCGTCGAGTCCGCTGCCGCCGGCGAGAACGTCGAGGTCGTGCTCGACCGCACCCCGTTCTACGCCGAGATGGGCGGCCAGCAGGGTGACGCCGGCGAGCTTTCCGCCGAGGGCGTTTCGCTGACCGTTTCCGATACCAAGAACCACAACGGCCTGTATGCTCATGTCGCCCACGTTGCCGAGGGCACGCTGACCGTCGGTGCTACCGTGACCGCCGCGCTCGACGCCGAGCGCCGTGGTTTCCTGCGCCGCAACCACACCGCCACCCACCTGCTCGACGCCGCCCTTAAGCAGGTCCTGGGCGAGCATGTCTCCCAGGCCGGTTCGCTGGTGACGCCCGAGCACCTGCGCTTTGACTTCACGCACTTCGAGGCCCTGTCCTCCGAGCAGCTCAAGGCTGTCGAGGACCTGGTCAACCAGCAGATCTTCGCTTCCAAGCCGGTTGTGACCCGTGTCATGGGCATCGACGAGGCTAAGGCTGCCGGCGCTGTCGCTCTGTTTGGAGAGAAGTACGGCGATGTTGTCCGCGTCGTCTCCGTGGGCGCCGAGGACCAGCCGTTCTCCCGCGAGCTCTGTGGTGGCACTCATGCCGCCAATACCGCCGAGATTGGCCTGTTCAAGATCATTTCCGAGTCCTCCACGGGCTCCAATGTCCGCCGTATCGAGGCCGTGACCTCTAAGGGTGCCCTCGACTATATGGCCGACCGCCTGGCACTCGTTGACGCCGCTGCTACTGCGCTCAAGTGCCGCGTCGACGAGGTTCCCGCCCGCGTGGAGAACCTGCAGGCCGAGCTGCGCGAGACGTCCAATAAGCTCAAGAAGGCTCTGACCGGTGGCTCCTCCGACGCCATCTCCAGCGCCATCGAGGACGCCGTCGAGCTCGACGGCTATAAGCTCGTTGTCGCTGAGCTCCAGGGTCTTGAGGCTGCCGACCTGCGCAACGTATGGGATACCGTGCATCAGAAGGTCGCCGGCCCTGTCGCTTGTGTCGTCGCCAGCGTGACTGAGAAGGGCACTCCGGCCCTGCTCGCTGCCGGCTCCGATGACGCCGTCAAGGCCGGTTTCCACGCCGGTAACGTGATCAAGCAGATCGCGGGTCTGGTCGACGGTCGCGGTGGCGGTCGTCCCAACATGGCCCAGGCCGGTGGCAAGAATGCTGCCGGCATCGCCGATGCCCTCGCGGCCGCTAAGACCGCGCTCGGCGCCTAAGAATCTAAGAAGTCGCTGTGGTTGCGCTCGCGCTGGACATAGGGGAGACCAGGATTGGCATTGCCGTCTCGAGCCGTGATGGCAAGATGGCGATGCCTGTCAAGGTGCTTCCGGCTGCCGAGGTCACCGGTATGGCCAAGACGTTCCGCTACCTGGTTGAGGACTATGAGCCCGACATCCTGGTAAGCGGACGTCCCCTGACCATGGCCGGTGAGCCCGGCCCTCAGGCCGAGCGCGTTGCCGCTGTGGCGCAAAAGATTGCCGACGAGCTCGATCTTCCGTTGGAGTTTGAGGACGAGCGTCTGTCCTCGCAAGAGGCCAAGCGTATCCTGCGCGAGCAGGGACTCAACGAAAAGCAGATGAGGGGCAAGATCGACATGATTGCCGCCAGCCTGTTTTTGCAGACGTGGCTCGATCGTAAAAACGAGGAGGTTTCGCATGCCTAGTGCTTCCGATCCGCGCCAGCCGAATCGTACACGACAGCCTGCGCCGAGCCCTTTACCGTCCGGTCAGCGTCCGATGCAGCCGACCCAGCGCGCGGCCCAACCTGCCGCACGCCCGACACAGCCCTCCTCCCGTCCCGCGCAGCCCGCTCAGCGTCCGGGCCAGCAGCCTGCTAGTCGTCCTGCCCAGCAGTCCGCCGCCCGCGCGGCCCAGCCCGCAGACGGCGCCCGCTTTAAACAGCAGACGCCTAACCAGCGCGCGCAGGCCCCTCAATCGCACGCGCATCATGCACGCGGCTCGCACGGCGTTGCTCCGGCCACGCGCTCGAGCTATAACACGCGCGTTCGCCGTGGTGCCCAAAAGAAAAGCTCCCCGGTGCCTATGATTATCGGTGGCGTCGTCGCCGTGCTTGCGCTTGTCGCGATCGTTTTCTTTGTCGTGCCAGCTGTCAAGGGCTTTTTTGCTGGTGAGGATGCGAAAGTCACTGCTGGCCAACAGGTTACTATCACTATTCCCGATGGTGCCTCGGGTGACAGCATCGCTTCGATTCTCTCCGAGAACCATATCGTCGAAAATCCCAAGGATTATTACGCGGCGGTCAAAAAGCTCAACGCCGACATGTCGCTCAAGCCCGGCACCTACTCGTTCACCACGCTCATGGACGCGGCCAAGGTCGTTCAGCAGCTCATGGAGGGCCCCAATGCGGGCTCCGATGCACTGACTATCCCAGAGGGCCTGACGGTTGACCAGGTCGCCGATCGCGTGGCCAAGGCATACGACAGTATCTCCAAGGAAGACTTCCTCAATCAGGCAAAGGCCTCCAACTATGTGAAGGACTATAGCTTCCTTGAGGGCGCTGCAAACGATTCGCTCGAGGGCTTCCTATTCCCCAAGACCTATTCGTTGGGTAAGAAACCGAGCGCCGATGATGTGATTCGTGCCATGCTCGATCAATTCAACACCGAGTACAAGTCGCTCGATTTTGCCGGTTGCGAGGCCAAAATCAAGGAGCGCTACGGCGTGGAGATGTCTGATTACGACATCATCAATCTCGCTTCCATCGTTGAGCGCGAAGGCCTCAACGCCGAGCAGCGCGCGCATGTCGCCTCGGTGTTCTACAACCGTCTTGCCGGCAAGCTCGATGGTCTGCGCTACCTCAATAGCGATGCGACCATGATGTATGTCACCGGCGGCGAGGTTACCGCCGACGACCTGCAGAGCGATAGCCCGTATAACACCTATAAGCACGAGGGCCTGCCGCCCACGCCCATCTGCTCTCCGTCACTCGAGGCGCTCAAGGCAACCCTTGAGCCCACCGACTCCGATGACCTGTATTTCTACATTACGCAGGACGAGGAGTATTTCTCTCAGACCTACGAAGAGCACCAACAGTCTTGGAATTAAACATGAGGATTTTCAGCCCCAAACGATATGTTGCCTCGGTCGACCGCATCGACCTTGATACCCTGTGGGCCGACGGCAAGCGCGCCATTTTGCTCGACCGCGATAACACCCTGGTGCCGCGTGATACCGAGCAGGTCCCCGCTGCCGTCTCGGCCTGGCTCGACGCCGCCCATGCCAAGGGCTTTAAGCTGTGCATGGTGTCGAACAACTGGCATCGCGACCAGGTCATGAGCTCAGCACGCGAGCTGGGGCTCGAGGCCATCAGCCATGCCATGAAGCCTGCACCGTTTGCTCTCAAGGCCGGTCTTAAGCGCTTGGGCGCCACGGCCGATGAGGCTGTGCTGATCGGTGACCAGCTGTACACGGACGTGTGGAGCGGTAACTTTGCCGGCGTCGACACGATCTTGGTAAAGCCACAGGCAACTCAGGACCTGTGGTATACGCAGATCTTCCGTATCTTTGAGCGCCGGGCCCTGCGCGACCTTCCCTGCGAGGAATAGGTTTCGTCATGTCCCAGCACACCAAGCACGGCTGCGACCATATCTTCTTTATCGGGTTTTTGGGTGCGGGCAAATCGACGCTTGCACGCAACGTGGGCACGATGTTCAAGCGTCGGTTTATTGATACCGACCGCCTTGTCGTGCGCCGTTGCGGCAAATCGGTAACCGAGATTTTTGAAACCGAGGGCGAGGAGCGCTTTCGCGAGCTCGAAACCTCGGCGCTCCGTTCGCTCCAAAGCGAGCGCAGCTTGCTGGTTTCGTGCGGTGGCGGCATTGTCGAGACGCCGGTCAATATCGAGCTCATGCACCAGATGGGTACCTGTGTGTACCTCGAGGGCGATTTTGAGGATTCGATGCGCCAGATCCGCCGCTCCGACACGCGTCCCGATTTCCGCTCGCCCGAGCACGCGGCGCTGCTCTTTGAGCATCGCCGTCCGTTGTATCGTCAAGCTGCCGATCTTACCCTTGATATTCGCAACAAGTCCTTCGAGGACGTTTCCTACCTTTGTGCCGAGATGCTTTTGGAGCGTGGACTGCTATGATTCGCCGTCAACTGATCAATTTCCAAAACCGCAGTGTCGATGTCCGCGTCGGATTGGGCGCGTTCGAGGAGCTGTCGCGCATGTTTGCCTCGGCTGTGGGCAAGCCTAAGCGCGCGATGGTGGTTTGGAACAGCGCCACATCCGAGCGTTTTGGCGAGGTTGTCGAGCATGCGCTGGTCGACGCCGGTTTTGCCGTGTCGCCGCTTGTCCTCGAGGTTTCGCCTGCCGGTGCTACGCTGGCCGATGCCGATACCGTTTTTGGCGCCCTGTCGGCTAACGGCATTACCTGCGACGATCTCGTTGTCGCTGTCGGCGACACGGCGACCTGCTCGGTCGTTTGCTGGTGTGCCAATCAGTGGTGCGGTCGCACCGAGTGCGCCTTGCTGCCGACGACGTTCGACGCCATGCTCACGGTCGCGACGACTATGAAGCCACTCGTCGCCTCGTCGGCGAATGCGCTTCCCGCTATCGCGTTCCGTCCCGAGCCGGGCTTGGTCGTGTGTGACCTCGAACTTGTTCGCGAAGCGGACCCTGAGGACCTCAAGCTCGGTTATGCGGTACTTGTTGGCACCATGCTTTCGAGCAGCAAGTCCCGTTGGAATCAGTTTACCGAGACCGTCCCCGAGATTCTCGCTGGCGAGGAAGTCGCGCTCGTCAATGCCGTTCAGTGGTCTCAGACTGCCCGCAAGGACGTACTGATGGCCACGAACCCGAGCGCCCGCCATGCGCTCGATTATGGCAAGACGGGGGAGCGCACCCTTCGCGCCTGCCTGGGTGATGCCGTGGCACACGTCCCCGCATACCAGCTCCTTTCCGAGGGTATGCGCTTTGAGGCGCGCCTAGCACATGATGCCTGCGACTTTGATATCGACTATGTGTTTGAGGTCGATGACTGCCTGGAGGACTTTAGCATCGAGGAGCTTGCCTTCGACCTGGAGCCCACCGCGTTTATCGAGGAGTTCCGCAGGCAGCAGTTCGCTCGCTCGAATCGCAGCATGCTGCCGCTGCCCGCGGCACTTGGCGCCATTCGTCTTAACGCCGTGGACGACAATGTGCTCGAGCGCCATGCGCAGGCGTATTTGGCTTCTCGCAAAGAACTTCTCTAATTTTATTGACATCCATCGTCTTTCGTATCATTTTGAGGGACGGGTTTTCAATCGGTTGCGGATCGCGTGCAAATCCGTCTTTCGATCGGGACCCGTCCCGCTTTTATGAGGACAACAAGAAAGGAATCTGCATGTCTGAGTTTGCTGCCGGTCCTGCCGGTCGTATCGAGCGCGTCCGTGCCCTGATGGCTGAGCGCGGCTACGACGCCATCGTCGTGCGCGACGAGGCCAATCTCCGTTGGCTCACGGGCGTGAAGGGCGTCTTCGATTACACCTTCGAGTTCCCTCACGCCGCGTTTATTACGGCCGATCAGTGCCTGTTCCACACTGACTCGCGCTATCTCAACAGTTTTGAGGAGAACACGCCCGCCGGCAGCCCCTGGGTCTACGACATGGACGAGGGCACCATCCCCGGCTGGGTCGCCGGCAAGATTGCGGCCAACAAATGCCGCGTCTGCGCCGTCGAGGATGACATGCAGATTAACTTCTACCAGGGTATTCAGCGTGGTCTGGAGGACCGCTCCGTTGCCTGCATGCTGCCGCTGATGCATGACGACATCCGCAAGATGCGTGCCATCAAGGATGCAGAGGAGATCGAGCTCATGCGCCACGCGCAGTCGATCACCGATGCTGCCTTCCAGCACATGCTCGGCTTTATTAAGCCCGGCATGACCGAGAAACAGGTCCGCAACGAGCTCGAGAACTTTATGTTCGCCAACGGCGCTGACAGCCTGGCCTTTGGCTCCATCGTCGCGAGCGGTCCCAACACCGCCAATCCGCATGCCGTCCCGAGCGACCGCGTGATCGAGAAGGGCGACTTTGTCCTCATGGATTACGGTGCGGGCTACTGCGACTACCGCTCCGACATGACGCGCACTGTCGTGATGGGCGAGCCCACCCAGGAGCAGCTCGACCTGTACGCGCTCGTGCGCCGCACCCATGAGGAGTGCGTCGCCGCTATCCATCCGGGCGTCGAGGGCAACGACATTTTCAAGCTTTCCAAGAAGATTATTGGCGATGCCGGCTATGGCGATTACTACAACCATGGTCTGGGCCACGGCGTAGGCATCGACATCCATGAGCTGCCCAACTTCAACCGCAGCAAGAATATCATCGAAGTCGGCTCGGTTATCACCATGGAGCCCGGCGTGTACCTGCCCGGCGTGGGCGGCGTGCGCCTGGAGGACTACGGCGTCGTCACCGAGAACGGCTACGAGCCCTTCACCAAGACCCCGCACGACCTGCACGTCATCGATTGCTAGCCCATTTCGATAGATTTTTGGGGCGGGGCGTCCGGAGCAATTCGGGCGCCCCGCGTTCTCTTTTTATGCGCTCGCTGCAGGCGCCGTCTGCAAGTGTATAATTTCGGTCGTATGTAATTTGGACGCTTGTGCGTTCTGCCCATAACAAGAAAGGTCGCTATGCCTACCATTTCTACCGCCGACTTCAAGAACGGCCTCGGTCTCCGCATTAAGGACAAGGTCTACACCATCGTCGAGTTCCAGCATGTCAAGCCGGGCAAGGGTGGCGCGTTTGTGCGCTACAAGACCCGCGACATCAAGAGCGGCCGCGTCGTCGAGAACACCTGCAACGCCGGCACCAAGTTCGAGAGCGTCATGCTCACCACCCGTGAGTTCCAGTACCTCTACAACGATGGCGCTGACTACATCTTCATGGACAACGAGACCTATGAGCAGGTTCCCGTTCCCGAGGACATGGTGGGCGAGAACTCCAAGTGGCTGCGCGAGAACGACATCTGCCAGCTGCTCTTCGCCGACGATGAGCTCATGGGCGTGACGCCGCCGATGTTCATCGAGACCACCATCGTCCAGACCGACCCGGGCTTTAAGGGCGACACCGTCCAGGGTTCCACCAAGCCGGCCACGATTGACACCGGCGCTGTCATCCAGGTCCCCATGTACCTCAACGAGGGCGAGGTCATCAAGGTTGACACCCGCGACGGCAAGTTCGTCTCCCGCGTCTAGCAACCAACTCTTCTAGGAGGACTCATGCCCCAGGAAATCAAGATTGACGGCATCGGCATTTCGCCCGATGTTCTGACCGCCATCGTCTCGCGCGCCGTGTCGGATGTCGAGGGCATCGCCTCCGTTGGCGTCAAGGACCTTGCCACCAACCTTGTCTCCATGATGCTCTCGTCCAAGGCCCCGGCTTCCGAGCCGGCGGTCGAGGCCGAGGTCGTCGGCGACAAGCTCGCACTCACCGTGCGTGTCGTGGTGTTCTTTGGCTATCCGTTCAAGAAACTCGCCGAGGCCGTTCGCGCCGCCGTGGTCGCCGCCATCGATGCCCAGGTGGGCGTCGAGGTCGAACGCGTTGACGTTTGCATCGACGGCCTCGTTTTCCCCAAGGAGTAACCTTTGAGCCTTAAGGTTTATCGCGGGCGCACGCTTGCCCGCAGTCAGGCGCTGCAGCTGCTGTTCCAGGCCGAGGCCACGGACAGCCCGCTCGAGCGCGTCCTCGAGGGCGATTTCCTGATCTCGAAGGGTCCCCTCGACCCCTATGCGCTGGAGCTGTGCCGTGGTGCTTACGAGCATATCGACCGCATCGACTGCGCCCTGCGCTCCGTTGCCAAGAACTGGGATCTTATGCGCATGCCCGGCGCCGATCGCAATCTGCTGCGTATCGCCGTTTACGAGATGCGTTTCCTCACCGACGAGGAGGTTTCGGACGCCATCGTGATCAACGAGGCCGTCGAGCTTGCCAAGGCCTATGGCACCGACCAGTCTGCGTCGTTCGTCAACGGCGTGCTGGGCAAGATCGCTCGCAGCGAGGAGCTGCCGGGCGAGGACCTGTACCAAGAGCTGCTGGCCGAGGACCGCGCTCGCGAGGAGGCGCAGGCTGCAGAGGCTGCCGCCAAGGTCGCTGCCGCTCAGGCTGCCGCCGGTGTACTTGCCGAGGATGCGGACGCTGCTGAGGCCGTCGAGGCCGACTCCGTCGAGGAGTAGCCATGCCAGAGGGTTCCGTCCGCAACTTCGACGAGATCTCGGACCGTCTGGACCAGATCATCGCCACTGTTCGCTCCAAGGATACGTCCTTGGAGCGTTCACTCGATTTGTTTGACGAGGCGATTGAGCTGGGCTCCCGAGCGGTCGATATGGTCGACAAGTTTGAGCTGACGCCGCGTGAGGCCGACAAGCTCGAGCAGGAATACGATGAGGATGCGGCAAACGAGTCCCAAGATAGACAGGCTGCATCTCCGGATACGAATGGTTGATGGCATTCATGAAACGCGTGCGTCTCGATGACGAACTGATTTCACAGGGCATCTGCGCCGATCGCGCGGATGCCCTTCGCACTCTTATGGCCGGCTTGGTTTCGAGTGGCGGTGAGCGTTTGACCTCTCCGGGGCTCAAGGTGGCGCCGGGCCTGCCACTGCACGTTAAGGGGCGCATTCCGTACGTTGGGCGCGGCGGCCTTAAGCTCGAGGGTGCGCTCGATGCGTTTGGGATTGATCCGACGGACCTTGCTTGCCTCGATGTGGGCTGCTCCACGGGCGGCTTTACCGATTGCCTGCTCACGCGCGGCGCCGCTACTGTCGTTTCGGTCGATGTGGGGCGCGCTCAGTTCGACTGGTCGCTGCGTCAGGACGATCGCGTGACGCTCCACGAGCGCACGAATGTGACGCAGTTGCCCGAGCTCGGCTACGGCGGCGCTATCGACCTGGCCGTGTGCGATGTGTCGTTTACGAGTATCGCGAATATCATCGACGCCGTGCTGGCATGCCTGAAGCCTTCGGGTTCGTTTTGCACGCTCGTAAAGCCGCAGTTTGAGGCTCCGTCGGCGCTGGTGGGCGAGGGCGGCATTGTGACCGATCCCGCTGTGCGCCGCGATACACTCGTGGCGGCGGTTGAACTCTTTGCTGCCAAGGGCCTGTTCCCGGTCGACGTGTGCGTGTCGCCCATTCATGGTGCCAAGGGCAACGTTGAGTTTTTCCTGTACGGCACGAGATTTGACCCCGGCGACCGCACGCAAGACGAGCTGCAATCCCAGGTATCGGTTTTGAGCGAGAAAGCTGCAACGCTATGAAGGTCTTTCTGGTTCCCAATTACTACAAGCAAGAGGCGGTCGAGAGCGGCCTGATGCTCGAGCTTTGGCTGACGCGCCAGGGCTATGATGTCGCATGGGCTGCCGACCAGCGATCCAAGATTCAGAGCACGCCTGATATTGACGGCTCCGATCTGGTCATTACGCTCGGCGGCGACGGTACGTTGCTACGCGCTGCCCGCATCCTCAACCATCGCGAGATTCCTATCCTCGGTCTTTCCTATGGTCACCTGGGCTTTTTAACAGCTGCGAGCCCCGAGGAGCGCGACATTCTGCAGGTCGTGAGCGACGCCCTTTCCGGCGAGCTGCACGTGAGCCGTCGCGCCACCATCGCCGCGGATATCGTGTCCGTGCGCGAAGACGGTACGAAGGATGTCGTGCGCACCTTCGCCCTCAACGACATGGCGCTTACCCGCGGTCCGCTGTCCGATATGGTCGAGTTTGACATCACGGTGTCGGGCCACCATATCGACCGACTGCGTGGCGACGGCGTGGTCGTGTCCACGGCGACTGGTTCTACGGGTTACGCGCTCAGTGCCGGTGGCCCCATCGTGAGCCCCGACTATACGGGCATGGTCTGCGTACCCATTGCGCCGCACACCATTCAGGCCCGTGCCTTCTTGACTTCGCCGAGTGATGTCGTCGAAATCTTTATGTCTGATGATCGTCCGAGCGTTCCGGCGATCGCTATCGATGGACAGTTTATTACCTGCGATGGCACCGTTGAGAGCGTGGCGGTGCGCCGCGGGCCCGGAGATGTGTTGCTGCTGGATTACGGCCCCGAGAGCTTCTATAACTCGGTGAGCCGCGTATTCTACGGAGTCCGTCATGATCGATGAGCTGCAGGTTTCTAACATTGCGCTCATTCGCGAGGCGACGCTGCTGCCGAGTGCTGGCCTGACTGTCCTGACCGGCGAGACCGGCGCCGGCAAGACCGCGCTGCTCTCGGCCCTCAAGCTTATTTTGGGTGAGCGCGCGGATTCGTCTACGGTGCGCGAGGGCGAGGCTGTCTCTTATACACATCTGACGCTGCCGACG
>CABSNF010000027.1 GCA_902478995.1 uncultured Collinsella sp. | reverse complement strand
CCGTGAAGACCGCAGCTATCGAGCTCAAGAAGATCGTCTTTACCGTGCCTACAATATGCTCCAACTGCTCGGCCGCAACCGCCATTGCCGTCGTATACAACGACGACGGCTCGCTCGAGGGCTATTCGTACCCCAACCGACCGGCGCACATCTTCATCAACCCCAAGATCATCGCCGAAGCTCCGGCAGAGTACTTCTGGGCCGGCGTGGGCGATGCCCTGTCTAAGCAGCCCGAGGTCGAGTACGCCACGAGCGCCGGCAATTTGGAACACACGGCAGGCCTTGGCTTGGCACTCGCCCACACCTGTTCCGAGCCGCTGTTTACCTATGGCGTCCAGGGTCTTGAGGACGTGCGCCAGGACCTGTCGAGCGAGGCTGTCAAGCAGATCGCGCTCGACATCGTGGTCAACACGGGCTATGTCTCGAACCTGACCAACCAGAACGATTACTACTACAACTCGAGCGTGGCGCACGCGTTCTACAACGCCACTTGCAGCATTCCGCGTGAGGGCACCTACCTGCACGGCGAGGTCGTGAGCCTGGGCGTGCTCGTGTTGTTCGCCTACACGGGCGACACCGAGAGCCTTAAGCGCTACGCTGCCTTTAACAAGCAGATGGGGCTGCCCGTGACGCTTGAGCAGGTCGGGCTTTCCGAGGCCGACATCCCCGCCCTGTGCGAGTACGCGCACGCCACCAACGAGTGGAAGCAGGGAAACCCCGAGCCTTTCACCGACGAAAAGTTCGCCGCCGCCATCAAGGCCGCCAACGCCTACGGCCACACCCTCTAGCTCTAACCCAAAACCACCACAAAGGGGACAGGCACCTTTGTGGTGGTTTTTTATTGCTCAAGTATTTTGGGGTCGAACTCGCTAGCCGGAATGACGCGGTAGCCGTGACGCAGCAACAGATCGACGAAAACGCCGTTGCCCGCGGTGAGCGTACCGCTAAAGGTTCCGTCGTAGATGCGACCCGCGCCGCACGAGGGACTGCGGTCCTGCAAGATGCACACAGCAATCTCAGAAGGGCCGCCCGCCTGCTCGCACATGTCGAGCGCACGTTGAGCGCCCAGGCGGAATTCCCGGTCAACGGACACGCCCTCGCAGGTACGGACCTCGCCGTTCACGATCTCGGACGGCTTGCGCGGCGTCGGAAGACCGCCAAAAACCTCGGGGCACACCAACAGGACCTCGGTTCCCGTGCGCTCGCAAGCCTCGACCAGCTCGCGAAGGTAGTTGTCGAGCCCGTTATACTTGCAGCTCTCGCCCATCAAACAGGCACTCACCACGATCTTCATACATATCCCTCCCAAGCAAAACGCCCCATTTGAGATAGGCACTCAAATGGGGCGTCGATATTTACTGACCCGAATGCAACGCTACTGCTGCTTAGGCATCAGCGGATTCTCGCGCGTGAGGAGATTCATAAACTCCTCGCCCGTGATCGTCTCCTTCTTGTACAGATAACGAGCCAGCTCATGGAGCTTAAACTTGTTCTCCTTCAGGATCTGCAGGGCGCGGTCGTGCGCATCCTCGATCAGCTTGGCGACAATTGCGTCCACGCGCTCGGCCGTACCGGGGGCGCAGGTGAGCGATGTATCCTGGTTGAGGTACGCATTTTGGACAGTACCGAGCGCCATCATGCCAAACTCATCGGACATACCAAAGCGCGTCACCATGTTGCGGGCGAGCTTGGTTGCTTGCTCGATATCGTTGGCTGCGCCGGTCGTCATCTCGCCAAAGATGAGCTCCTCGGCGGCACGTCCGCCGCAGTAGACAGCGAGCTTGTCCAGCACCTCCTGGCGCGTGGTCAGGAAGCGCTCATCCTCCTCGACCTGCATGGTGTAGCCCAGAGCACCGCTCGTGCGCGGCACGATGGTGATCTTGGTGACCGGCGCAGAGCCCTTCTGGCGGGCTGCGACGATAGCATGGCCGATCTCGTGGTAGGAAACGACCTGCTTCTCGTGGTCGGACAGCACCGTGGACTTACGCTGCTGACCAGCAATGACGACCTCCACCGACTCCTCAAAGTCGTCCTGGGTCGCTCGCTTGCGACCTTCGCGGACCGCGCGCAGGGCGCCCTCATTGATGATGTTGGCCAGGTCGGCACCCGAGGCGCCGGGCGTGGCGCGGGCAATCGCGGTCAGGTCAATCGGCGGCTCCGTCTTCACGCTCTTGGCATGCAGCTCAAGAATGTTCTTGCGGCCGGTCAGATCGGGCAGCTCAACGGGGATGCGGCGATCAAAACGACCGGGGCGCAGCAGGGCGGGATCGAGGCTGTCGGGACGATTGGTGGCAGCGAGGACGACGATACCCTTGTGGTTATCGAAGCCGTCCATCTCGGTCAGCAGCTGGTTGAGCGTCTGCTCGCGCTCGTCGTTGCCGCTAAAGCCGCCGCCATCGCGCTTTTTGCCGATGGTATCGATCTCGTCGATAAAGACGATGCACGGGGCCTTTTCCTTGGCCTGCTTAAACAGATCGCGGACCTTGGCGGCGCCACGGCCGACGAACATCTCGACGAACTCAGAACCCGAAATGCTAAAGAACGGCACGCCCGCCTCGCCGGCAACAGCCTTGGCGAGCAGAGTTTTACCGGTACCCGGAGGGCCAACAAGGAGAGCACCGCGCGGCAGCTTGGCGCCAATTTCCTCGTAGCGCTGCGGCTTCTCCAGAAAGTCGACGACCTCCTTGAGGGATTCCTTGGCCTCTTCCTGGCCAGCGACATCCTTAAAGGTCACGCCCACATCCTTGGAGGCGATAACGCGAGCGCCGGACTTACCCAGTCCACCGCCGCCAAAGCCACCGCCGCCAAAGTTCATCGACGGGCCGTCATCGCCCATGGCCTTCTTCATACGGCGGTTGAGCCACCAACCGATCAGGAAGAAGATGGCCATGGGAAGAATAAGCGTAAGCAGGTAGTAGGTCATCAGACCCGAGTTTTTATCGGGAACGACCGACTCCAGGGACGCACCGGATTCAAGCACACGATCGGTAAAGCCCGCGTCATTCGGCACACCGGTCGTCTTGTAGGCGATGTTCTCGTCCTCGCCCTTCTTGGTGTAATAAATGGTGTAATCGTCGGTATTGTACTCGACCTTGTCGACACTCTTCTTATCGAGCGCTTTAACAAACGTCGAGTAATCGGTCTTCGTAATCTGCTGCGTGTGACCGATGTTGGGGAACAGAACGGTCGAGAGCACGAGGTAGACGACGAAGGCGATGAGCACGTAGAGGATCATATTCCGTCTACGTTTGTTGTCATCCATCTCCATCTGCTTGAACTCCATCTACTGGGGTTGATAATGCTATCTAGAATACCCAACCCGGACGGCGATAAACCGACGCCGGGCACGAAAGGACAGAGATGGCATCACTGGAAGTCGGCAAGGTTCAAATCTATACGGGCAACTGATCGCGATGAAACCCGACACCACGGAGCTCGTGCTCACCGGCCGCGGGCTGCTGCCCCTCGCTGACCTCGCCGACCTGGTCACCGAAATGCGCCCCGTCAAACACTACTTCGACGAAGGCCTCCTGGCCCGCCAAGGCATCGAATACTAATTGATCCGAAGGGGAGAGAGGAAAACGGATCATCGACATCACGACGGAGAGCAATGATCCATTTTCCTCCGACCCAAGGGATCATTAGGCGGTGGCGCGGCCTAGCCAGTTGCCGCTGTGGTGGTAGACGGTGAACATCGTGGCGGTGATTACCCAGGTTACGGGGTAGACCAGCAGCAGGTGCTCAAGCGACGGATCGAACGGCATAATCGCAAATACCCAGATCACCCTGAGCACGACGGTGCCAAAAATCGTGAGCAGCATGGGCTGCAAGCTCACGCCGGCGCCGCGGATGGAACCCGACGCGTTCTCGATAATCGAGAAAATCGCGTAGAACGGCGCGATAAATTGAAGAATCGTCGTGGTGTACGCCGAAATCGAAGCATCGTCGACAAACAGACGAGACAGCGGACCCGAGAATACCAGCAGCACGGCAGACAGGCCACCAATGAGCATAAACGACAGCACGAGCGACGTATGGTAGCCCTTGCGCATGCGCTCGTAGTTGCGCGCGCCAAAGTTCTGTGCCGAGAACGTGGTGATCGACACGCCAAGCGCCTCGGTAACCATCCAGACAATGCCATCCAGGCGGCCCGAAAGACCCCAAGCCGTGGTGACATCGACACCAAACGAGTTGACCGACACCTGAATCAAAACGTTGGAAATCGAATACGCAGCAGACTGAAAACCAAGCGGCAGACCACACGAGATCATGCTCTTACAAATGCCAGGATCAATGCCGAGTTTGGACAGTGAAAGCCGCCACGCACCCGGTGCGTGCATCATACGAATCACGATCATCGTGGCATTGGAGCAAATGGTCAGCGCCACCGCGATGCCGCAGCCCAGAGCCTCCATATGAAGTACGGCAACGAAGATGACATCCAGCACCGCATTAACAAGGCAGCCGGAAGCGATGATCACAGCGGGCCCGCGCGTGTCGCCCACGGCGCGCAGCAATGCCGTTCCCATATTGAGCAGCAGCGCCGCAACCATGGCGGCAAAATAGCAACGGGCATAGGCCACGCCCTCGGCCAATAGTTCATGCGGCGTATTCATAAGCACCAGCATGGGCTCAACGAACACTATGCCAAGAATCGAGAAAGCGATACCGCCCATCAGCGCGAGCGTCATGGCCGTGTGGACCGATCGGCTCAGGCGCTCGTCATCGTGCTGGCCAAAAAACTGACCGGTAATAACGGCACAGCCAGCACCCACACCGACGCAAAAACCAATGCAGAGCTCGGTGAGCACCATCGTGGCCTGAATGCCACCCAGCGCGAGCTTGCCACCAAACTGACCGACGATATAGGTACCGATAAGCGTGTATGCCTGCTGAAAGAACGAACTAAAGAAAATGGGAACGCACAGCGACAGCAGCTGCTGCCAAATGACACCCTGCGTTACATCGATAGCCGTAGATTTCTTAGCCACACGCCCTCCCCCACTAGCGTACGTCATACAACAAAACGGCAATTTAAGACCAAAGCCGACACCAGCTTAGCACCGACCAGCGTCGGCCGAAACGCCCCGAACCACAGCCCGGTGCGAAATATCTGTTTAGTGATACAGCCCCGGCTGGTAGTGATACTCGTTGCTCACGTGCGGGCACAGCTGCCAAAAGGCGACGGCACTTGCCGCGGCAACGTTGAGCGAATCGACCCCGTGCGCCATCGGAATACGAACGGCTCGGTCGCAGCCAGCAATGGTCTTGGCGCCTAAGCCAGCACCCTCGGTGCCCATAAAGATTGCCAGGCGGTCAATCTCCTGCAGCGCGGGATCGTCCAACGACACCGAATCATCCGTCAACGCCATCGCGGCACACGAAAAGCCGGCATCGTGCAGCGCCGCCAGCCCGTCATGCGGCCATACGCGCGCCTCGCTGCCAATGCGCGTCCACGGCACCTGAAACACGGTGCCCATGCTCACGCGGGCCGAGCGACGGTACAGCGGATCGCAGCACGTAGGGCTCACCAAAATGCCATCGACGTTCAGCGCAGCCGCCGAGCGAAAAATCGCGCCGACGTTGGTGTGGTCGACAATACCCTCGAGCACGCACACGCGAACCGGGCGCTCCCCCGCCGCCTCGACGACGCCGCCCAAGAACTCATCAACCGGAATCTGACGCGGGCGACGGAACGCCGCGAGCGCACCGCGCGTCACGTTAAAGCCCGTCAGCTGCTCCATAAGCTCCATGGAGGCAACGAACACAGGAACCGGACCTGCGCCCTCGCGCACAACCAGGCGCTCAAACAGCGGCATCATCTGGTCGAGCCAGCGTTCGCCCAAAAGAAAGCTCACCGGCTCGTATCCGGCGCGAACCGCACGCTCGATGACCTTGGCACTCTCGGCGATAAAAATGCCCTTCTGCGGCTCCAGCACGCAGCGAAGCTCACGCTCGGTCAGTCGCACATAGGCATCGAGTCGCCCGTCCTCGAGCGAATCGATTCGCAGCACCTCAACGGCATCAGTCATAGCAGCCAGCCCGCATCCTTCTTTGCAGCACCTATACAAATATCGGGGCAACGCCATGCGCTGCCCCGCCACTCATTCCAACCCGATAATACCGAAGGAATAATCGGGTTTAAGCCTTAACGCGGCGATACGCCACGAACTCATAATCGACACCCTCGTCGCCCTCGCCCGCGGCAATCGTGGCAACACCGCCACGCCGCGCAATCTCCCACGCGGGATCGGCATCTAGATCGGGAAAGTACGTATCCACGTCATGCACGCAATGGTTATGCGTAACCTCGGCCTCCACGCAATACGGCAAAAACTGCCGATAGACATCGCCGCCACCGATCACCCATGCAACAGCCTCATCGGCAACCGCGGCGAGCGCTTCCTCAATGCTATGCACCACGTCAACGCCCTCGGGGGCAAAGCCCTCGTCGCGCGTGAGCACAATGTTGCGACGATTCTTGAGCGGACGCCCGCCGGGAAAACTCAACAGCGTCTTGCGCCCCATGATGACCGGGCAACCTTTGGTGCACGCCACAAAATGACGCATGTCGGCACGGTTGGACACCACCATGTCGCCCTCGCACCCAATGCCCCAGTCATCGCACACGGCGACAATGGCAGAAAGCTTACACGTCATGCGCGTCACCTACACCGCAATGGGGATGTTCTTTACCTGCGGACCGTGCTCATAGCCCTCGACGATCAGGTCGTCGGTCGTAAACGCGTAGAAATCATGCACATCGGGGTTGAGCGTTACCTTGGGAGCCGCAAACTGCGGACGCTCGATAAGCTCGCGGACGATATCGACATGGCGGTCGTAAATATGGGCATCGGCGATCACGTGCAGCAGCTCGCCAGCAATCATATCGACCGACTGTGCGACCATCATCAACAGAATGGCATACTGGCATACGTTCCAGTTGTTCGCGGCCAAAATGTCCTGGCTACGCTGGTTGAGAATCATGTTGAGCGTCGGTTTATCATCCTGCGGGCGCTGCGTCACGTTATACGTCACGCTGTAGGCGCACGGATACAGGTGCATCTCGGACAGGTCGCTAAACACATAGGTGTTCGTCATAATGCGGCGGCTGTACGGCGTGTGCTTGAGGTCGTACAGCACACGGTCCATCTGATCAAAGTCACCCTCGGCATAATGGCTCTTCTGGCCAATCTGATAGCCGTAGGCCTTGCCGATAGAGCCGGTCTCGTCGGCCCACTCATCCCAAATATGGCTGTTGAGGTCATGTACGTTATTGGACTTCTTCTGATAGATCCACAGGATCTCGTCCATAGCAGACTTAAGCGCCGTACGGCGCAGGGTAAGTGCCGGGAACTCTTCGCGCAGGTCATAGCGCGCCGTGACACCAAAGTTTTTAATGGTATAGGCAGGGGTGCCGTCCTCCCACACCGGGCGGACCTTTTGGCCCTCGGTGGTGGTGCCATGGTCCAGAATATCGCGGCACATGGCTACAAACTGTTGATCAGCCTTGCTCATTGACCCTCCTGTCAGTCGCCTACAAGCGAGATTCATTGTAGCCCAGGCGCACGCGGCCCCACAGCCCTAACATAAGCCCTCATTTTCTGACATATGCCAGAAATTCCTTGCGCTCAATGAGCATTGAGTTATCCTATTGTTGACATATGTCAGATAAGGAGTGCGCATGGCAGGAAGACGCGAAAAACTGCGCCGCGTCGGGATCATCCCCGAATACCGCGGCTTTACCCCTGACGGCCTAGCAAGCGGCGATGCCATCGACATGACGGTCGACGAGCTCGAGGTGCTGCGCTTGTGCGACCTGGAAGGCCTCAATCAGGAGGCCGTCGCCCAGCACATGGGCATTGCCCGCGCCACGGTGGCGGCAATCTGCAGCCGCGCGCATCGCAAGGTGGCAAACGCGCTGGTCAACGGACGGGCGCTCATCATCGAGGGCGGCAATATCGCGTACTCCCCCATCACCACAGCGACGGCCGTATGGCCAGCAAAGGAGGTCGACACCATGAGGGTGGCAACCACGTACGACAACGGCAACATCTTTATGCACTTTGGCCGCAGCGAGCAGTTCAAGATCTACGACATTCAGGACGGCAAGGTGCTCAACGAGCAGGTCGTGGGCACCGGCGGCACCGGTCACGGCGCCCTGGCGGGCCTGCTCGCCAACGGCGGCGTGAACACGCTCATCTGCGGCGGCATCGGCGGTGGCGCTATCAACGCGCTTGCCCAAGCCGGCATCACGGTATACGCAGGTGCCCAGGGCAGCTGCGACGCTTGCGTCGAGGCCCTTATCGCCGGCACGCTCGCACAGAACGGCGAGGCCACGTGCGGCTGCCACGGCCATGACCACGACCACGGCCATAGTGAGTCATGCAGCTGCCACGGCCATCACGAGCACGAGGGCCACGAGGGCTACGGCCGCCACTAACGGCACGGCACTGCGAGCTCGAGGCGCGACGCTAAGCGCAACCCAACAATCAAAGCCAACAACAAAGGCCACCCGGTAACTTCCGAGTGGCCTTTGCCATATCAAGCTGGAATTACAGCCCTATTTCTTATTGCGCATCTGCGCTTCCATCTGGCGCAGCAGCTCCATATCGGACTTGGGACCGCCCGTACCCAGGCCGCCCATGCCGCCCAGACCCATAGCGTCTAGCCCAGGGATATTGGGCATGCGCATCTTCTTGCCCTTCTTTCCCTTTTTGCCCTTTTTGCCGCCGCCCTGTGCCTGATTGGCCATCGTGCGCATGCGGCCCATCATCTTATTCATCTCGCCCCACTGCTTCATAAGGCTGTTGACCTCGGTGGGGGTCACGCCGGCGCCCTTGGCAATGCGAGCACGGCGCTGGCCGTTGATGATGGAAGGACGCAGGCGCTCCTCCTTGGTCATCGACATGATGATGGCCTCGTTCTTATCGAAGATGCCCTCGTCCAGGTTGCCGCCCATCTGGTTGAGCGCACGCTGGCCGCCGGGGAGCATGCCCAGGATACCCTTCATGCCGCCCATCTTCTTGACGGCTTTCATCTGGTCGAGCATGTCGTTCATGGTAAAGCCCTCGCGCAGCATACGCTCGGCAGCCTCGAGCTGCTCGGCATCGGCTGCCTCCTGGGCCTTCTCGATGATGCCGACAACATCGCCCATACCCAGAATGCGCTTGGCCATGCGATCGGGATAGAACGGCTCAAGCGAATCGGGTTTCTCGCCCATGCTCACAAACTTGATGGGCTTGCCGGTCACCTGACGCACCGAAAGTGCGCCACCGCCACGGGCGTCGCCGTCGAGCTTGGAGATAATCACGCCGTCAAAGTCAGTGCGCTCGGCGAAGGTCGAAACGACGTTGACGATGTCCTGGCCGGTCATGGCGTCGACGACCATCAGCACCTGGTCGGGCTTGACGGCCTTCTTGATGTCGACGGCCTCCTGCATCATCTGCTCGTCGATCTGCAGACGACCGGCGGTATCGACGATGACCACGTCACGCAGATGGTCGACGGCCTCCTGGATGGCGCCCGTGGCAATGTCGACCGGATGCGCGCCGTCACCGCGGAAGACCGGCACGCCGATCTCGCCACCAAGCGTGGCCAGCTGGTCGGCAGCGGCGGGACGGTAGACGTCGCACGCGGCGAGCAGCGGCGAGCGGCCCTGCTTCTTGAGCAGGTAGGCCAGCTTTACGGCCGCCGTGGTCTTACCGGAGCCCTGCAGGCCCACGAGCATGATGACATTGGGAATGCGGTTGCTAAAGACGAGCTTGCTCTCGGTTGAGCCGAGCATCTCGGTGAGCTCGTCGAGCACGATCTTGACGACGTTTTGCGCCGGCGACAGCGACTCCATGACCTCGGCGGTCATGCAGCGCTCCTTGGTCTTGGCAACGAACTCCTTGACGACCTTAAAGTTAACGTCGGCCTCGAGCAGCGCCATGCGAATATCGCGCATGGCAGAAGTAATATCGGCCTCGGTCAGCTTACCCTTACCGCGCAGGCGGTCAAATGTGTCGTTGAGGCGATCGCTCAGGGAATCAAACACTGGTTACTCCTTAGTTGGACTCGCCCACCAGGGCGCGGCAGAAATCTTTGGCGTTAAACTCCTGCAGGTCATCGACCTGCTCGCCCACGCCGATGCGTAGGATCGGAAGCTTGAGCTTCTCGGCCACGGCCATGGCGATACCGCCCTTAGCCGTGCCGTCGAGCTTAGTCATGATAATACCGTCCAGGCCCAGCGCCTCGTTAAACTCGAGCGCCTGGTTCAAACCGTTCTGACCAGTGGCGGCATCGATCACAAGCACGACCGAGACCGGCATGGGACCGGCGGCCATATTGGCGGCGCGCTTACGAGTCACATTGACCACCTTGGCGAGCTCGCGCATGAGCTCGGGGCTCGTGTGCAGACGACCGGCGGTATCAATGAGCACCAGGTCGCTGCCGCGCTTATCGGCCTCGTCGAGCACGTCATAGCACACGCTCGCCGGATCGGAACCGCGGTCACGCTTGATAACCGGTACGCCGGCACGCTGACCCCACACATCGAGCTGCTCGATAGCGGCGGCGCGGAAGGTGTCGGCCGAACCGATAACCACGTTCTTGCCGCGGGCGGCCATGGCGCTCGCAATCTTGCCGACCGTGGTGGTCTTGCCGGCGCCGTTGATACCGACAAACAGCACGCAGCTCGGCGTATCGGAAAACGGGTCGCGCTCAACAGGCACAAAATGGCCCTCGAGCTGCTCGGCCAGGGCGCGACGAAGCTGCGGGGCGGTCTTGAGGTTCTTCTTGGCGGCGGCGTCGCGCAGGTCATCGGAGACCTGAATGGCGACCTCGGCGCCCATGTCACCCATGACGAGGGTGTCCTCAAGATCCTCCCAAAAATCCTCGTCGACCTCACCGCCAAAGTAGAAGACCTCGTTGAGGGCCTCGCGGCTGCGCTCAAGTCCGCGCGAGAGTGCGTCAAAGAATCCCATTATGCATTCACGACCTTTCCGGTTTCGCGATCGAGTTTTTGCGAGACGACGCGACTGACGCCGTCGGCTTGCATCGAGACGCCATAGAGGACGTCAGCGTCCTCCATAGTACGGCGCTGATGCGAGATAACCAAGAGCTGCGTATCGGAACGCAATACGTCGAGCGCGCCGATGAGCTTGGACAGGTTGGCGTCGTCGAGTGCCGCCTCGACCTCGTCCAGCACATAGAACGGCACCGTGCGCGTGCGGTACACAGCAAAGAGGAGGGCGAGCGCCGTCAGGCTCTTCTCGCCGCCCGACATGAGCATCATCTTGGTGATGCGCTTGCCGCGCGGCTGCGCCACGACCTCGATACCCGTCTCGGCAGGATGCTCGGGATCGGTCATCTCCAGATGAGCCTGGCCGCCCGGGAAGAGCATAGCGAAGATCTCGCGGAAGTTCGCGTCGACCTTCTCAAACGTCACCAGGAAGGCCTTGCGCATCTTGCGATCAATGGCCACCGTGATCTTGGTGAGCGCCTTGCGCGCGCTCTCCAGATCGGCCAGCTGCTCCTCGATGTAGTCGGCGCGGCGCTTGAGCTGCTCGTACTCCTCCATGGCAACTTGGTTAACGGGACCAAGGTTGTTGATCTGGCGCACAAGCTGGTTGAGTTCACGCTCGGCGGCATCGCGGTCCGTGGGCGCCGGAAGCATGAGCGCTTCCTCGAGTACCGTGGTGCCATCGGCGGTAATGGCCTTAATGGCGGCTTCTACCTGCACCTCGAGCTTACCACGCGCGACCTTGAACTCGTTTTGCGTGGCGGAAGCGGTATCGACTCGCTCCTTAGCGCGGGCAACCTCTGCCTTGGCATCCTCGATGGTCTTCTTGAGCGAAGCGGAGTCCGCCTCCTCGAGCGAAGCCTGGTCACGCAGACGCGCAGCCCAATCCGAGGCACGCTCCAGCAGGGCCGAATAGCGCTCGTGCATGGGGTCGACGCGCAGGCGCAGCAGCTCGAGCGAACGCGAGGCCTGGCGTGTTCCGCGTATACGACGGTCGATGCCCTCAAGACGATGCTCCAGGTCGGGCACGCGGCCCTTCAGCGAACGCAGGCGTTCGCTCGTCTGGGCTAGGCGAACCTTGGCGTCGGCGAGCTTGCCGGCAGCCTCGGAATCGTCACGGCGAACGCGGTCGAGTTCGTCGTTGGCCTCGGCAATCTGCAAGCCCAGGTCACTTGCCTGTGCACGCGCCTCGTCACGCGAACGGGTGAGCTCGTCCACGCGCGGGCGCGAAGCGCGAACGGCCTCGGAGGCCTGCTCGCGGCGCTTGGAGATGCGCACGCGCTCGACCTCGGCATTGTTGGCGCTTTGCTCCAAGCGGCCGATCTCGGAGAGCAGCGAGCGGCGCTCGCCTTCAAGACGGGCGATCTCGCCGGCGGCATCGCCCTCAGCGGCACGCGCCTCTTCGACGGCCGCATTGGCCTCGACGACCTGATCCGACACATGCTCAAACACGGCAGCCAGATCGGGCTCCAGGCCCTCCAGCTCGCGAATGCGACGCTTGCGCTCCAGAGCACCCGAGGCCTCGCCGGCATCGAGGCCCACGCGAACCAGGCCGCCACAGCTTACGCGAGCGCCATCGGGGGTCACGTAAGTCACGCCGTCAACGACCGGCGCCGACAGCGCGGCAGCAAGATCGTCCACTACGTAATATCCGCCGAGCAACGCCTCGACGACGGGACCGTAGCATGCGCGCACGGACAGACGATCAACCAGACGGGTACCGGCAGCGCCCTCAGCGGCGGTAGAGCCGCTCACGCCGCGCGCCACCAGCAGCGCCTCGCCCGAGGCCTTCTTCTGGTCCAGAGCGGCACAACCGGCACGCTCAAGCGCGGACGTATCGTCGAATAGCAGTGCATCGATATCGCCGGCGAGCAATTGCTCAACCAAGCCCTCAAGCTCGCGCGGGGCCTCGAGCACGTCGCCCAGACGACCCGAGACATCATCGCCCAGCGCACCCACCAGACGGCTCACCAGCGGCGAGCTGTCGGCCATGCGGGCATCGAGTTTCTTTTGGCTGGCAAGCTCCGAGCGCACCTCGGAGAGCTTGTTACGCGCTTCACTCTCGCGGGCACGCAGGTCCTTCAGGGCCGCGCGTGCCGCCTCGGTGGCCTCACGCGCATCGACCTGAGCCTGGCGCGCTTCCTCAAGAGCGCCCTCAAGCTCCTCGGCGCGGTCGCGACGGCTCTCGAGCGAGGCCGTGACCTCCTCGAGCTGCTCGTCAATCTGCTCCAGGCGCGAGGCATACATGTTGTCCTCGACCTCGGCATTGCTCAAGGAATCCTTCACCTTGGCGAGCTCGAGCGCGGCATTATCGGCCACGCGCTGCACATCGCGTTGCTCGCGCGTGAGCTGCGAAATCTGATTGTCGAGCGCCACGCGACGCTCGTGGAGCTCAGCAGCGGCAGGACCGGCGGCGTCAACGTCCTCCTGGGCCTGCATGTGCGCGCCGGTCACTTCCTCAAGCTGGGCGCGCGCGTCCTCGAGCTCCTCGACCACGCGACGACGCTGATGCTCGGAGCTCGAGATCTGGCCGCGCATGTCGGACAGGCGCGACACCATGTTGTGGCCCTTTTCCTCGAGCAGGCGCATGTCGGAGTTAATGCGGCCGACCACATCTTGCATATGACGGCGCTGCTCGCCCAGATCGCCCACAAACAGGCCCTTTTCCTCGAGCATGACCTGGAGCTTCTCGAGCTCGCGCTCCTTTTCGCCCAAGCGGTACTGCGCAAGCTCAAGCTCGGCGGCACCTTCCTTGGAGCGGCTCTCCAGGTCGTTCCACTGCGACTGCAGCGAACGCAGCTCGTCGACGGCTAGCATCTGCGTAAGCTCGTTCGCGCGCGAGGACAGCTCTTTGTACTTGCGCGCGCGATCGACCTGACGCTCCAGCGGTCGCAGCTGACGGGCGATTTCCTTATTGATGTCGCGAGCACGCGACAGATGCTCGTCCATCGACTTAATCTTTTTGAGCGCACGCTCCTTGCGGCGCTTGTGCTTGGAGATGCCGGCGGCCTCCTCGATGAGAGCGCGGCGCTCCTCGGGGCGGCTCTGCAAAATGGCGTCGAGCTTGCCCTGGCTGATGATGGAATGCGTATCCTTGCCCAGGCCCGAATCGTGCAGGATGTCCTGAATGTCCATCAGGCGGCACGGACTCGAGTTGATGAGGTACTCGCTTTCGCCCGAGCGATACATGCGACGGGTGATGGCGACCTCGTCAAAATCGACGGGCAGCATATGGTCCGAGTTATCGAGCACCAGCGTGACCTCGGCGACACCCACCGGCTTGCGCGCTGATGAGCCCGAGAAGATGACATCCTCCATGGCCTGGCCGCGCAGCTGCTTGGCGCTCTGCTCGCCCAGGACCCACAGAATCGAGTCAGAGATGTTCGATTTTCCCGAGCCGTTTGGACCGACGATGACGGTCAGGCCCGGCTCAAACGTCATATGGGCGCGGTCGGCAAACGACTTGAACCCTTTGAGCGTGAGGGACTTGAGATACACGGCTCCTCGCTTAAACAGGCTTCTTGTTGAGAATCACACCGTTGGTGGTGTAGCCCATGCGGTCGAGCGCTTCGAGCGCGGCGGCCCCCTCGGCCTCCTTCTTGGAGGAACCGGTGCCGCGACCCTGGCGAATACCATCAATCAGTACCACAGCGGTAAAGGTGGGCGCATGCGCGGGGCCCTCGGAGCCAACGAGCTTATACGCCGGGGGCTCGTGACCGTCGGCTTGCACGCACTCCTGCAAAAACGACTTGGGATTCGCAGGATGCTCGGCACGCTCGGAAGCCAAATGCGGCTTAAGCGTACGGTGAATGAACTCCGCCGCCGCATCCCAGCCGGCATCCAGGTACAGCGCGCCCACGAGCGACTCATAGACGTTCTCGAGCGCCGAATGCAGGCCGCGCGCACCGGTACCGGTCTCGGAGGCACCAAAGATGATGATGTCGTCAATGCCCAGCTCGTGAGAAACCTCGGACAGCGTAGCGCCCGAGACAAGCGACACCTTCAGGCGCGTGAGCTTGCCCTCGTCAAACTCCGGATAGGACTCAAACAGGGAGCGTGCGACCACAGCGCCCAAAATGGAATCGCCCAAGAACTCAAGGCGCTCATAGCTGGCAGAAACCGGCTGGCCCTCGACTGCCGAGGGATGCGTAAGCGCCGCGCGCAGCAGCACCTTATTGTTGAACTCGTGGCCCAAGATTTCCTGGGCGCGAGTAAGTCGTTCGGATAAAGCCAAGACTTAGGCCTCCTTGGCAGCTTCGATAGCGTCGACGGCGTCGGCGACAGAGTTGAGCGAGAGCAGGGTCTCGTCATCGATCTCGAGGTTGAACTCGTCCTCGATAGCCGTAACCAGCTGCAGGCGCTCGAGCGAGTTGGCATCGAGGTCGTCAAAGGTGGTCTCCTCGCTAATTTCGGCAACATCGACGCCCAGAACGTCAGCAGCGACCTCGGCGATCTTGTCGAAGATTTCGGAGCGGTCCATAGCGCTTCCTCTCATAGTGCATGAATACCAAAAGAATGGTACCGCCCGGGCGGTACCAAGACACGGTTCTGATTCTACCCCACGACGTGCGCCGCGAAGCACATAACAGCGCCCTAACTCGCTCTTATAAAACGATACCGTCCATAGAGTTGGCGACATTCTCAACCAGCCCGGCGCGCACGGCTTCGGCCGCCGCGAGCGTACCGTTTTTGACAGCCTCGACTGAGGTGGCGCCATGGCCGATCAGGACCACGCCGCGCAGGCCCAGCAGAATGGCACCGCCTTTGGCATCGCCCGAGAGCTTTGCCTTGATCTCGCGCATCTGCTTTTTGATGAGCAGCGCGGCGATCTTGGTGCCGAGCGAAGCCATAAAGGCACCCTTGAGCTCTTGCAGCAAAAACTTAGCGGCGCCCTCGGTTGCCTTGAGCGCGATGTTGCCCGACATGCCATCGGCAACGACGACGTCAAAGTTACCCGAGGTCAGGTCGGTACCCTCGCAGTTGCCCACAAAGCCGGGAACGGCGGCCTTCATGGCAGGGAAGCACGCCTTGGTAAAGTTGGAGCCCTTCTCATCCTCGGTGCCGTTGCCGAGCAGACCGACGCGGGGTTGTTCAATGCCCAAGACGACGCGTGCATAGGCGCTACCCATCTGGGCAAAACGCACCATGTCGTCAACCTCAACATCGGGGTTGGCGCCCATGTCGCACAGGACCGTCAGGCCACCGGCGCGGTTGGGCAGTGCATTGGTGAGGCACGGACGCACCGGCTGCTTCTTGCCTTCGGCCTGATACCTAAATGGCGTCACGTAGGCGGTAGCGGCAGCGGTCATGGCGCCGGTGGAGCCGGCAGAGAAGAATGCATCCGCGTTACCCTTCTTAATGGCTCGGCAGGCAAGCACGATCGAGGACTTGCGCTTGGTCATCACGGCTCGAATGGGATCGTCATCCATGGCGATGACATCGGGCGCCTCCAAGGCCTCAACGCGAGCGTGAGCCGCGGCAAAGGGGTTCACAATCTCTGCGGGACCGACGGCCAAGACCTCGATATCGGGATCCGCCGCAAGCGCTGCCTCGATACCGTCGAGGACAACCTGAGGTTTCTCGTCTCCACCCACAACGTCTACACAAACGCGAACGTTACTCATATACATACTCCTTATACAAAAATGGCCGACTCATTGAGCCGGCCATTGTGGTTCCAGTTGGAACGGCATCGCATCCAGAGTATACAGTTACTCGGTAACGATGACCTCGCGGTCCTTGTAGAAACCGCAGCTGGGGCACACGTGGTGCGGGAGCTTGACAGCGCCGCAACGGGGGCACGTGGACTGAGCCGCAGCCGAAATCTTCATGTTGGCGGAACGGCGGGTGTGAGTGCGGATACGACCCTGCTTTTGTTTAGGTACGGGCATAGTGACCTTCCTTATGAACTATCCAGTGTGGCGATTACGCGCAAGTAGCGATACTACCACAGTTTTACTCATCGAGCTTGAGATTCTTCAATGCTGCAAATGGATTTTCCGTGGCAGCGGCCCATTCGGCCTCTGCTTGAGCGGCGCAATCGCATTGCTCGACGTTGAGATTGATGCCGCACGTGGGACATAGGCCGCGACAATCGGGCTTGCACAGGACAACGAACGGCGTGTCCATGACGACCGCGTCGTTGATGGGCTCACCCAGATCGACGATGCGATCCTCGCCCAGTAACTCGTAGCCGTCCTCGTAGGCCTCGGGATCCTCGGGCTCGTTAAAGAGATAGAATTCCTCAATCTCACCGGCAATATCAAACGAAGCGGGCTCCAGGCAACGGTCGCACTCACCGGTTGCGTGAGCACGAACTATACCCGTAAGCAGAACACCGGTGCCGGCATTGGTAAAGACCACGTCGTAGTCAATGCCGTCCTGCAGCTGGTACTCCTTCTCGCCCACCGTATAGGTGGCAACATCGACCTTGCCGGTCAGCGGATACGAGTCTCCGGGAAACTCGAGCTGCTCGGAAAGGTCGACGGTAACGCTCGGGAACTCAGCCATTACCACTGACCATTCTGCTGGGCAGCACCCTCATTGAGCTGCTGACGGCAACGGGTGACGGTGCCGGTCAGGCTCTTGAGGTTCTCCTCGAGGTGCGTAAAGACCTGCTCTGCGTAATCCTCGGCGGCATAGCGCGTCTCGCGCTCATACTGCTGGGCACGGTCGCGGATGTCATCGGCCTGCTGCTGCGCTAAGCGGACGATCTCCTGCTCACCGGCAATGGTGAGGGCCTGCTGCTGAGCATCGGCGATGATGGAATCGGCCTGAGCGGCGGCGGAAGCCATAAGCTCCTCGCGCTCCTTGAGGATACGGCGGGACTTCTGCCATTCCTCGGGATAGCTCATGCGAATCTCGTCGAGGATGTTAAAGAAGACGTCGGCGTCGATAACCTTCATCTGGGCGTTCTTGCCGAACGGCGTCTTAGCCTCTTCGATGAGCCCCTCGAGCTCGTCGACAAGACTCACGATCCTGTCGCCAGGAAAATTCTCGCCCGGCATCCGGTCTCCTTTCATAGGTAACATATCATCGTGTTAGTTTACCACATGCCACCAGGCATTAAAAAACGTCACGAAAAGCGATGTTTGAGCGCCTTGACCACATTGGACGGAACAAAATTAGAGACGTCACTACCGAGCGAAGCAATCTGGCGAACCACCGAGCTCGAGATATAGCCGTACTGCGGCGCACTCATGACAAAGATAGACTCCAGCTCGTTATCCAGGCGGTAGTTGAGGTCGGCCTGCTGCAGCTCGTACTCAAAGTCGGTCATGGCACGCAGGCCCTTGACCACGGCTCCTGCTCCCTGTTCGCGGGCAAAATCGACCAAGAGGCCGGTGAAGGGCAGCACCTCGACGCCGTCAATATCTCCGAGCGCTTCACGGGCCAGCGCCACGCGCTCGTCGAGCATAAACGTGGTGCCGACGCCGTTTTTGCCCTGCGACTCGGCGACGGCCACGATCACGCTGGGAAAGATGCGGCGGGCGCGGCGGATGACGTCGATATGGCCAAACGTTATGGGATCGAAAGTGCCCGGGACAATCACGCGGTTGATGGTGTCATTCATGGGCGTCCTCCAAAGGCGCATCCTCGTCATGGTCGCTGTCGTCGGCATTGTCGGCCCCGTTCGTGGCTGACCAGCGCAGCAAGTCAACCGCAGTTATGCCGTAGCGCTTCTCGCGCACGGTCTCAAAACCGGTCGGATGAGCGCCCGTATCGGCCGCGGCGTGCTCAAAGAGCGCGTAGGCGCCCTGCGCCAGCAAGCCTTGCTGAGCTAGGTTTTGCAGCAGCTCCTCGACTGGCTCAGCGCCAAAAGCATAGGGCGGGTCGAGCAGGACCAGGTCAAAGGGACCGCCCGGCACGCGGCCGCGCGAGGCGCTTGCCAGCACGTCACCCGTCACCACGCGCCAACGCGCACGGTCACGGCAGAGCGACTCGATATTCTTGGAAATCAGACGAACAGCGCTGCGATCGATCTCGAACGTGGTGAGCGAGCGGGCACCACGCGAGAGCATCTCGATGCCCAAGGCTCCGGAGCCGCCAAAGGCATCCAGCACGCGGACCTCGTCCAGATTGAAGTCGAATGCCGACATAACCATAGATGCGCACGCCTCGCGCACGCGATCGGTCGTGGGGCGTGTGACATCGCGACCACGGGGCTCCTCGATCTTACGACCGCGCCATTCACCGCCGATGATTCTCATCCTCCGCTGACCTCCTTAAAGATGTGTCGATACCGCATGGCGACCGCATCGCGCAAGGGACGCGTCGCCACGGAGTCAAGGTTGCAAGCATACCGCAAGAGCTCGACCGCGTCCAAATGGGCCCACTCGATCAATTCCTCGTCGGCATCGAGGTCAACAAAGCGCAAGGTCACGCCGCCATGCTGGCGGTAACCCAGGATTTCACCCTCGTGGCGCAGACGCAGGTCCATCTGGGCGAGCGTAAAGCCGTCCGAGGTCTTCTCGAGCGACTGGAGGCGGTCTTGTGCCGCCGACGCGCCGCCGTTGCCCTTGGAGTGCGTCATGACCAGGCACGTTCCCGACACGCTGCCGCGGCCTACGCGCCCGCGAAGCTGGTGCAAGGCCGCCAACCCAAAGCGCTCGCCATTCTCGATGACCATGACGGTGGCGTTGGGCACGTCGACGCCCACCTCGACGACCGTGGTCGATACGAGCACGTCGATCTCGCCGCGCTTGAAGGCATCGATGACCCGGTCCTTCTCCCCCGCCGGCATGCGGCCATGAAGACGCTCGATGGTAAGCCCCGGTAACGCCAGACGAAGGTGATCGAGCTCGGTCGCCGTGTCATGCAGCGGCACGGGCACGGTCACGCGGCCTTCGTCATCGCGAGCGATGCCGGGTACGTCTTCGAGCTCATCGGCCGAATCGCTCGGCTCCACGAGCGGACAGATCACGTAGGCTTGCTGTCCCTTTTCGTGCGCCTCGCGAATGGCGCCATAGGCCAGGTCGCGACTCGACTCGGTGAGGACGTGCGTCGTCACGCCGGCACCCGGAACGGGACGATGGCGGATGATGCTCGTATCCAGGTCGCCGTACACCGAAAGCGCCAACGTGCGCGGGATCGGCGTGGCAGTCATGACCAGCAAGTCGGCACCCGGGCCTTTTGCGCGTAGAGCGTTACGCTGGCCCACGCCAAAGCGGTGCTGCTCGTCAATCACCACAAGCGACAAATGCTTGAACGTGACGTTCTCCGAAAGCACCGCATGGGTGCCAAAGAGCACGTCGAGCTCGCCGGACTGGAGCCGAGCATGGATCTGATCGCGCTCGGCCGCCGGCGTGGCGCCCGTCAGGAGCGCCCAGGTCATGCCAGCCTGCGAGAGCAAGGGGCCGGTCTTATCGGCATATTGACGCGCCAGCACGCCCGTGGGCGCCATAACGCAGGCCTGAGTGCCGCTATCGGCCGCAACCGCCAACGCGCAGGCGGCAACGGCGGTCTTACCGGTACCGACGTCGCCCAGCAGCAGACGGTTCATCACACGACCGCCATCGCACATGTCATGCAGGATGTCTTGAAATGCAGCCTCCTGCTCATCGCTCAGCGAAAACGGCAGGGCCTGTTTAAGCGCAGCCAAATGCTCGCCCGCGTCATGCGCATAAGGTACTACGTCGACCATACCGCCATCGTTGCGCAGACGCAGCGCAAGCTGCAAGTAGAGACACTCCTCGTAGGCAAGACGCCGGCGCGCGATGTCGCGCTCGGCCATGCTCGAGGGAAAGTGGATCGAGCGCAGCGCACGGGCATTGCTCATGAGCTTCCGCTTAGCGCGCAGCGGCGCGGGAATGGGATCGAACGGATTAGTGACCACTTCGAGCGCACCGCTCACGATACGGCGCATCCACGCCTGGCTCACGCCGTCACTCACATAGTGGACCGGCAAAATGGTACCCGCGGCGCGCCCGTCCTCGAGCTTTTCAAAGTGAGGCGAGGCCATCTGCTTAAAGCCGTAGGCAAACTCGACCTTGCCCATCACGGCCAGGCGGTCGCCCTGCTTAAGCTGTTGGGCAATCCAAGGCTGACGGAAAAAGGCAACCTGCAGCACGCCCGTCTCGTCCACGAGCGAGACCTCGGTCACCTGCATACGCGGACGGGGCTGCTTTTGGACAATACGATCGACCGTGGCGATGATGGTGCACACGGTACCGATGGGCGCCATCTCGATGGACCACGAGCGAGTGAAGTCCAGGTAGCGATGAGGAATATGGAGAAGGAGGTCCCCCACCGTCCGAATTCCCAGACGGCGAAGGGCCTCCTCACGTTTACCCGAAACATATTTGAGTCGCGCGATATCCTCGTCGAGCGCATTGCTCTGGGCAAAACGCTCCGAGACGCGCGGCACGGAGCACAGCTCGGACATAGGCAGAGCCTACTCGATCGAGAAAATCACGGGATAGAGCGGCTGCTCGCCACGATGGGCGTCGATCTCCAGATCGGGCTGAGCCTCCTCGATGGCATCGACGATCTCCTGGAAGGCCTCATCGGACAGCTCCTCGCCGGCCAGAATCGTCAGCGCGTCGCCCTCCTCTTCCTCCTGCATACGGTTGATGCAGTCGAGCGTGACCTGCTTCACGTCGGAGCCGACCACGTCGATGGAGCCGGCAATGATGCCCATGACGTCACCGGAGTGAATCGGCGAGCCGTCGGAGGCGCTGGAGTCGCGCACGGCACGGGTCACCTCGCCATCGCGGACCTCGCTGATGGCGTCGACCATAGCGACAACAGCATCCTCGAGCTCGGAATCGGGCAGGACCGCGAACAGCGCGGAGAAGGCCTGCGGGACGGTCTTGGTGGGAACGACGGCGACCTTCTTGTCGGTACAGGCGGAGGCAGCGGCCTCGGCAGCCATGCGGATGTTGCCGTTATTGGGCAGGATGATGACCGAGGTCGCGTTGACCTGGTCGACGGCGCCCAGCAGGTCGGCGGTCGAGGGGTTCATGGTCTGGCCACCCGACACGATCACATCGACGCCGAGGGACTTGAGGATGTCAGCCTCACCGGAACCGGCGGCAACGGCGACAAAGCCCAGCGCCTTGGCGGGCTCGGCGGCCTTTTCCTGATCCTCATGGATCTTAGCGGTACGGTCGTGGGCCTCCATCTCCATGTTGTGGATAAAGACCTCATAGATCTGACCGAGCTGCAGCATGTGCTCGAGCACCAGGTTGGGGGTATTGGAGTGCACATGGATCTTGTAGTCGGGATAGGCGCCCACGAGCAGCTCACAGTCGCCCATGGAGCCTAGGAACTTAAGGCACTCGTCCTCGTCAAACGGGGCATCGGCCTTAAAGAGGAACTCGTTGCAGTAGCGGAACTCCGAGCCCTCCCAGTCATCGTTGGCCTCGATCTCAACGCGACCGAGGGCCGCATCGCGGGCAGAGCCGGCAGAATCAAACGTGGCGGAGAAATCCTCGACAACGGTGCTACGGCCGAGCGCAGCGGCAACAAAGTTCTCCAGGAAGATGGCAAAGCCAAAGGCGCCGGAGTCGACCACGCCGTTCTCCTTCAGAACCGGCAGCAGGTCGGGCGTGCGGGCGACAGACTGGTAGGCCTCGACAACGATGGCATCGAGCGCGTCCTCGGCCGAGAACTTCTTCTTTTCGCACTCGTCGGCCTTGGTCGAGACATCGCGCAGTACCGTGAGGATCGTGCCCTCGATGGGCTTACGGACGGCCTGGAAGGCGACCTTGACGGCACGACGGAACGCATAAGCGATGTTGGCGGAGGTAATGGGCTCATCGGCAGAGACGAGGCCCTCGGCCACGCCGCGCAGAATCTGCGACGTGATGACGCCGGAGTTACCGCGGGCGCCCATGAGGGAGCCGTGAGTGATGGCGCCAGCGATGGCCTCCATGTCGGCATCGGCGGGAAGGGCGGAGAGCTCCTTGGTCACCGAGGCGAGCGTGAGCGACATGTTGGTGCCGGTATCGCCGTCGGGTACGGGGAAGACGTTGAGCTTGTTGATCTCCTCGGCCTTGTCGGAAACGGCAGCCGCAGCGATCGGAAAACAGGTGCGAATGGTCTTTGCAATCATGGGTATTTGAATCTCCGTTTTCGGATGCTAGTTCAGACGGCTCTTGAGCGCGTCGATATGGATGCCGATCTTAAGGCTGGCGGGATCGATCTGGGCGATCTCCTGCAAAGTGAAGGCAACGGAGCTCGAAAGATTATGGCAGACGGACTTCATGTTGACGCCGTTCTCGAGCACGACGTGAAGATCGACCGTAAGGCCGTTCTCGTCGGCGGAGACAAGCACGCCCTTGCGGAGGCGCTGACCGGCAAGCAGGCGCACGCTCTCGGCGCCCTGGAGCTGCTCAGCCATACCGACAACGCCATAGCACGTCATCGCGGCATAACCGGCAATATCGGCAATAACGTCGTTCGAGACGCTCAGGCTGCCGTTAATGGTCTCAGACACAAGAATCTCCTTTTCTTGGTGCTCGCAGCACCATGTCGTGGGAGCAATCATTGCAATATTCTACAACGACCGCGCCATGTTGAGGTGGCGGGCCTCGGGATTACATCCTCGACACGAAATGTTGATACGGTAACGTTCGCGAACGGCGATCGCGGCATGAAAAAACCCGCCGCATAAGCGACGGGTTTTACAACCTGGCTCCCCGGGTAGGACTCGAACCTACAACAGCGCGGTTAACAGCCGCGTGCTCTACCATTGAGCTACCGAGGAATAGGTGCGTGCTCTCAAGCAACGAAGTTTATTATACGGACGAATCAGCTCAGGGCAAGAACTTTTTTGAGAATTTTTCCGACCTAGTCATTGGGAACGTCCCCAATGACTACATGGAAGCGCCCCCAAGCGGATGTGCTTGAGAGCGCTTCTTGCTTGCGAGGTTAAGACTCGATGTAGTCTTTCAGCTTGCTGGAGCGGCTGGGGTGGCGGAGCTTGGCCAGGGTCTTGGACTCGATCTGGCGGATACGCTCGCGCGTGACGCCAAACTCGCGGCCGACTTCCTCGAGCGTACGGGGATGTCCATCGACAAGGCCAAAGCGCAGCTCGATAACCTTGCGCTCACGATCGGCAAGCGAGTCGAGCACCTGGGTGAGCTGCTCCTGCAGCATGGAGAAGCTAGCGGCATCGGGCGGAACGATAGCCTGGGAGTCCTCGATAAAGTCGCCCAGCTGGGAATCCTCTTCCTCGCCGATAGGGGTCTCGAGCGACACGGGCTCCTGCGAAATCTTCTGGATCTCGCGGACGCGGTCGGCGCTCATGTCCATCTCGGCACCGATCTCCTCGGGGGTCGGATCGCGACCCAGGTCCTGGAGAAGCTGGCGCTGCACGCGAACGAGTTTGTTGATGGTCTCGACCATGTGCACGGGAATACGGATGGTACGGGCCTGGTCGGCGATAGCACGTGTGATGGCCTGACGGATCCACCACGTGGCGTACGTGGAGAACTTAAAGCCCTTCTGGTAGTCGAACTTCTCGACGGCGCGGATCAGACCGAGGTTGCCCTCCTGGATCAGATCCAGGAACAGCATGCCGCGACCGACGTAGCGCTTGGCGATGGAGACGACCAGGCGCAGGTTGGCGCTGATGAGCGCCTGCTTGGCCTCGAGACCGACGTTCTCGATACGGGTCAGGCGACGCATCTCGGCGCGGGTAAGCTCGATTTCGCCCGCCTCGGCAGCCTCGAGCTTCTCGGTGGCATCGAGACCGGCCTCGATCTTCATGGCCAGATCGACCTCTTCGGAAGCGGTCAGCAGGTCGACCTTACCGATCTCCTTAAGGTACATACGAACCGGGTCGCCGGTCAGCATCACTGTGGAGGCATCGATGCCACGCACGCGCGAACGCGAACGAGACGTGCGCACGGTGCGCTTCTTCTTGCTCTTGGAAGAACCCATCTCGGCGTCGGCCTGACGGGCCATCTTAAGCTCGTGATCGTCCAGCGACCCGGAATCGTGCTCGTCGTCATCGAAATCGTCGGTATCGCTATCGTTATCGTCATCGTCGACGTCCATGGGGGCGTCGTCGTTTCCGCTCGCGGAGATAATCTGGATGCCGCTGTTGCGCAGCGCGGAATACACCGCGTTGAGCTGCTCGTCAGACACATCGATATCCTTCAGGGCGACCTGAATCTCGTCCTCGGTTACCGAAGTCCTGTTTGAGCCGTTGCCCATGAGCTTTGCAACGTAGGATTCCAGCCCAGTACCCGTGCTCTCACTCTTTTTTGGCACAGATTCTCCCTTCATAGTCCACAGGACTCATTACTTTAGCACACACATTGACGTCTATACCCAAAATTCAGACTGGATATAGGCGCAAATACGCTGGTTGACCACAACATCTAGGCCTGATCGGCGCCCGCTGTCTCCAAACCGATCAAACGGAACGGGTCTGCCACGCCGCCGATCGACTTTTGGAGCTCGCGCTGGCGCTGAGAATCTTGCATCGCCTGCATCGTCAGCACACGGCGCGCCTCATCGTCGAGCGACCGGTCCTGACGAAGCTTGGCCTGTGCGGCGCGCATGCGGCGCTTGATGGTGTAGAGCTCGAGGGTGTCGAGCATAAACACGATGTTCGTCTCGGTGGGGTGCTTACTCGTCGACGAAATGCGCCCGGCGCTGACAAG
>CABSNF010000026.1 GCA_902478995.1 uncultured Collinsella sp. | reverse complement strand
CGCGGCTGATCCGGTCCGACCGGGCCGCGCGGCAAGGAGATATATTGCCAGACCGCGAAGCGATGTGGGACGTCAATTCCACTCTTCACAAGTCCTACACAACCTATCGCTTCCTATATAAGTAACAGAAAGGCTGGTGCAGAAATACTGCGCGTATCAGATGATGACCCTTCGGTTAAGAGATATATAAAGATCGGTCACCTGTAAGTGTCTATCTACCCGCGCTTTTGCTATATAAACCAGCGCTTTCGATAAAAAAGAGGGAGTGCCGCGCACAGTGCGACACTCCCCTAGCGATTCAACAGAATCTATTAGGCCTCGAGAGCCTTCTTGGCAATGGCAGCCAGCTCGTTGAAGGACTCGATGTCCTCATAAGCCATCTGAGCCAGGACCTTGCGGTCGAGCTCAATGCCGGCAACCTTCAGGCCGTGCATGAACTGAGAGTAAGAGATGTCGTTCAGGCGAGCAGCAGCGTTGATACGGGTGATCCAGAGAGAGCGGATCTCGCGCTTCTTGTTGCGGCGATCACGATACTGATACTGCAGGGAGTGCTGGACCTGCTCTTTAGCATGCTTGTAAGTACGCGAAGCGGCACCGTAGTAACCCTTCGCACGGTGCATAACGGTACGGCGCTTCTTCTTGGCGGCAACAGCGCGCTTAATACGTGCCATGTTCTATCAACTCCTAGACGGTAAAACGAAAAACGGGAACGCGAACTTAGGCGAGACGCGACTTGATGACCTTGCGGTCGGCAGCGGCGATCTCGGTCTCCTGACGGAAGCCACGCTTACGCTTGGTGGACTTCTTGCTCAGGATGTGGCTCTTGAAAGCCTTGGCGCGCATAAGCTTGCCGGTACCAGTCTTGCGGAAACGCTTCTTGGTGCCGCTGTGGGACTTCATCTTAGGCATGACATACTCCTTAATCGGTTACAGAACACTAGTTACTTGGTATCGCTTGCCGCTTTATCCTCATCGAAGGCGCCCTTAATCGGGGCGAGCAGCATAAGCATGTTACGGCCTTCCATCTTAGGCTTGGACTCGACCGTAGCGTAAGGCTTGAGATCCTCGGCGAGACGCTCGAGAACGTTAAGACCCTGCTCCGGGTGAGCCATCTCACGGCCGCGGAACATGATGGTGATCTTAACGCGTGCGCCCTTCTTGAGGAAACGCAGAACGTGGCCCTTCTTGGTCTCGTAATCGCCAACGTCGATCTTGGGTCGGAACTTCATTTCCTTGACCTCGACCTTGGACTGGTTCTTACGAGCAGCCTTGGCCTTCATGGCCTGCTGGTACTTGAACTTACCGTAGTCCATGACCTTGCAGACCGGCGGCTCCGCGTTGGGAGCGATCTCGACCAGGTCGAGACCCTGATCGTCAGCGACGCGCTGGGCATCGCGGATGGCGAACAGGCCGAGCTGAGAGCCATCGACGCCAATCAAACGGCACGAAGATGCAGTGATCTCGTCGTTGATGCGGGTGTCATCAGACTTAGCTATTTTCCCTACCTCCATTCATAAAAAAATAACCCGGCGCTTCTTTGCAACCAGGTCGTACACATAGACATCCTCGGTATGAGGAAGGGAATCTAGGTTGTATGACCAGTCAGCTGCTCATTGGCGCCAAAAGGTGGGAACCCTCGGGTTCCTCTTTAGGGCATTGCGGGAACAACGCCTTGCGAATAATAACACGTACCGCGCGTTATCACATTACGTACACGAAAAAGGGGGCCTCGACCCCCTTGAAGCGCAGGTGCATGTATGGTGCCCGAGGCGAGACTCGAAGGGCCTTCGCTTCGCGAAGCCCCGGGCTTCGGGCGCACGGCGCCCTCGCCACGCTCCGCTACAAACAGGCCACAGGCCTGTTTGCTTAACGCTTTGCGCGCTCACGCGAGTTCGGCACGAAAAAAGGGGGCCTCGACCCCCTTGAACGCTCACTTGCATGTATGGTGCCCGAGGCGAGACTCGAACTCGCACGTTGTTGCCAACGGTGGATTTTGAGTCCACTGCGTCTGCCAATTCCGCCACTCGGGCACGTAATGCGTGAGTTAGTTTATCACAGCTTTCTGTTGATTAGTCCGAAAATGGAACTTCGAGCATTTCGATAAGCTCAACCTTGCGCAACATCTCCCGCTTACGACATCCACGCCCATCAACCGAGGCCTCGCCCATCTGGTTGTCATAGGGATCCTCGCGCATGCCATCGAAAGCAGGCACAAATTCAGCCTGGAATCGATTGTTGGCCACCATACGCCACGGGTCGAGGTTGCCAAAGTAGTGCTGGCGACGCCACTCCTCCCCCATCCTGCGCGCCGAGGAACCGAACGATACGTCGGCGTTAAGCCAACCGGTCTGTGGCGTATAGAACTCAGCCCAATCGTGCGGTCCCACCGAATCGGGCGCAACATACAGGCCGCTCTGCCAACGAGCAGGAACACCCGCAATGCGGCACATGGTGATAAACGTGAGCGCCATAACGCCGCAATCGCCGCGGAGCGAGTGTGCACAGTCATCGGCGATAGAGCCCAAAAGCAGGTATGGTGGCTGATAGCGATAGTCGATATGCTGTGTCAGATAATCATAGATGGCGCGAGCGCGGTCGAGCGGATCGACGAGCCCGTCAATAATACGCTCCGTCAACTGTCGCAGGTACGGCGTGAACGCAATGTGCGGACGGTCCTCGGAGGTGTCCTCGGGCAGCGGCGCGTCCATGCACGTATGCGATGGGAGCGCGCCACCATAGATATCGCAATAGGCGGCATCGATGCGATAGCGATAGGTCACCGAGAATGAATGTTCGGTCGAAGATGTCCAAGAGGCAGTACGAGCCGAAACGTTTTCAGAGGCAACGGTACCCCCCGACGTCATATCGAGAACCTCGATATGAGACTGTTGATGACAGGCGGCGGCAACGGGTAGCCACGCGCGAACAGTCTCTCCCCCCAGAGCCCCGGGGACAGAAACGGATGCCTTGAGCGTGATGACGCGCGTCGACCCGTTTTGCGACTCCATCTCCCTGAGCATCTGGTTACGCAGCGCGATGCCGTCCGCAGAATCGGGACACAGGCCCGGAACCTCCTTGGGGTACACGCGAAGCGAATCGAGGAAATTATCGAGAACGAACAGCTCGCCATCGATAAAGCGCCAGTCAATACGTTTGCGATTAATCAGGTCGTCAAACTGCTCTTCGGTAAACTCTGGCCACTCCTCGCGAATCATCGCAATAGCCCGATCGCGCGACACCGAAAAATGAAGCGGCGTCTCGAGCATGCGATACCGCTCGGCACGAACACAAGCAGCCAGCGAAGGCTCAGGGTTCTGCTCCAGAAGGCGATCGCAAGCAGCAACAGCCTGCGTCAAATACCCGGCATCCTTGAGACGAAGAATCTCGGGCGGCAGTCCAATATCGAGATGACGAAAGTCATCACAGCAAACATCAACAGAGCAACCAACAGGACCCTCGTCAATAACCTTCCCATCCGAAGGCAGCACATCAATAACAGCCATACCAAACTCCAAGTCATTAGAACTCTTGAAGCACATTGTAGCGAGATAAAAAAGAAAGCCCCAACAAGGGAGCCATCAACACCGCCGAACGGTAATCAAATAAATTATTCAGCCTCGTAACCCTGCGGCGTTAAACAAAGGAAGCCCCGTCCCCCGGAACTGTTTCCTTGGCGCGACTTCTGGCGAAGCCAGTAGCCATTTTAATTCAGCCCAGTAACCCTGTAGCGAGTTAACAAAGGAGGCCCCGTTCACCCGGAGCTTTTCCCATTGCGCAACTTCTGGCAAAGCCAGGTGAGCGCAAGGGAAAAGCGTAGGGTGAACGGGGCCTCCGGCGGGAAGTTTAGCGACGCTTACGCCTTGTTGACGGAGCCAAACTCCTCCATGAGCTCCTTGGTGCGGGCAACGATGTTGTCGCGACCAGGCTTGAGGAGCTTGCGGGGGTCGAAGCCCTTGCCCTGCTGATCCTTGCCAGCCTCGATGTACTCGCGGACGCCCTTGGCGAAGACGAGCTGCAGGTCGGTGTTGACGTTGATCTTGGAGATGCCCAGGGAGATGGCCTTCTTGATCTGATCCTCGGGGATGCCGGTACCACCGTGCAGAACGAGGGGCAGGTCGCCGGTCTGAGCCTTGATCTCGCCCAGACGCTCGAAGGAAAGGCCAGCCCAGTCGGCGGGATACACGCCGTGGATGTTGCCGATGCCGCAGGCGAGGAAGTCGACGCCCAGGTCAGCAATCTGCTTGCACTCAGCGGGGTCAGCGAGCTCGCCATTGGAGGTCACGCCGTCCTCGGTGCCGCCGATGCCGCCGACCTCGGCCTCGATGGACATGCCCTTGGAGTGGGCAAGCTCAACGAGCTCCTTGGTGCGGTCGAGGTTAAGCTGGAAGGTCTCCTCGTGAGAGCCGTCATACATGATGGACGTGAAGCCGGCCTCGATGCACTTGAAGCAGTCCTCGTAAGAACCGTGATCGAGGTGAAGGGCGACGGGAACGGTAACGCCCGTGGCCTCGACGGCAGCCTTGACCATGTCGGCGCAGACCTTGAAACCGCCCATCCACTTAGCGGCACCAGCGGTGCACTGAAGGATCAGCGGAGACTTGGCCTCCTCGGCGGCCTGGAGAATAGCCAGGGTCCACTCGAGGTTGTTGGTGTTGAAGGCACCGAGAGCGTACTTGCCGGCCTCGGCCTTCTTGAGCATGTCTGCTGCGTTGACGAGCATAAAAGAAACCTCCTGTAAGGTTGCTCCGATAACGCCTGAGATTTTACCACGGCGTACCCGAGCATAAACGTTCGTTTGTTCACGAATATCGTCCAAACAGACTTTTTTTGACCGTTTGCCCTACGGAATCGACCCGTTGGGGAAAATAGCTTGACGTTTGGACGCTTCTCGTGCTTCAGGAGCTGACTATAAAGCTACACCTGCATGAAAGGGTTCTGCATGAGCTCGCGTGCCATGGTGGTCGAATCGCCATGGCCGGTTAGGCAAACGGTATCGGGCGGGAGAAGCCGGGCGAGCTTGGAGAGCGAGCGCAGAATCGCCGCCTCGTCTCCTCCAGAAAGATCGGTGCGGCCGTGGCTGCCCGGGAATAGTGTGTCGCCCACAAAGGCAATGTTCCCCTGCTCGGTGGCGGCGAACAAGACGATCCCGCCCGGCGTATGCCCTGGCGTCTCGATCACCTGCAGGCAGATATCGCCCACCTCGATAGCATCGCCTTCGGCGAGCAGGCGCGTCGGCTCCCCGGGGTCAGGCGTCTCAATGCCCCACATAGCTCGCTGTTCCTCGATGTTCGCATGCGGCACCGCCACATCCTTGGCACACAGCTCATACTGGCAGCCCTCGCCAAAGGTGGTTCGCACGCCGGCAACACCACCAACATGATCGGCATGGCCATGAGTGCATACGGCGCCAAGCACGCGTACACCGGCATGCTCGGCTCGAATATGCTCCACCAAACGCTCGCCTTCCCATGCGGGGTCGATAATCACGCACTCATTGTCCGAAATAACAGCATAGCTATTGGTCTGAATGGGACCGTTTACGAGCGTCTCAATCTCGACCGACCCCTTGGGAGTTACATCCAAGGACACAGCACCCATGTCCCTCTCCTCTCTATAGAACTCGAGGCATCAAACGATGCCTCGAGTGTAGCGAATATCGATAATGTGGCGCGTTCGTCGCGACTAAACGCGGCGCTTAAGCTGGGCTCCACCCTCGCCGGGCATCAGGCGGCGCGCGTCGTAGACCGAGTCGACGCTGCTGATAGAAGCCAGCAGCGGATCCAGACCGCTCGCGTCCGAGATCTCGACCATAAAGCGCAGGGTTGCAATACCTTCACGGTTGGTCGACGTGGCGGCCGAAAGGATATTGCCGCCCGCATCGCCAATGGCAATGGTGACATCCTTGAGCAGGCCCATGCGGTCCAGGCACTCGACCACGATCTCGACCTGGAAGAGGGTGTCGGCAGCGCCGTCCCACTCCACTTCGATCATGCGCTCGGGATGCTCCATAAGACCCTTGACGTTGGGGCAGTTGGCGCGATGCACCGAGACGCCGCGACCGCGCGTGATGAAGCCGACGATATCGTCGCCCGTCACCGGATTGCAGCAATGCGCCAAACGGACCAGCAGACCGCTGTTGCTCTCGCCCTTGACGATAATGCCGTTGCTGGCGCTCTTGCCGCGCTTTTGCGGCTTGCGGTTGGAGCCTCGGGCCGGCTGTTTCACGACCTCGGCGATAGCCTCGGCTTTGGTGAGCTGTTCCTCGGGCTTGGGGTCCAAGATTTGCTCGACCTTGTTACCCACAGCGCGCGGGGCAACCTTGCCGGCGCCGACGGCGGCAAACAGGTCCTCGAGCTGCTTGTAGTTAAACTGCTCCGCCACGGCGTTGAGCGCACGCGTGGATCGCGGCGTAGAGATGCCATACCCGCGCTTGCGCAGGTCCTTGGCCAGCATATCGCGGCCGGCGGCAGCGTCGTCGTCCTTAGTCGCGGCGGCAAAGTAGCGACGGATCTTTGACTTGGCGGAAGGCGTCTTGACGATCTTGAGCCAATCACGCGACGGCTTGGAACTCTTGTTAGTCAGGATTTCAACGCGGTCGCCCGTCTTGATCTCGTGCGTGAGCGGAGCCACCGCACCGTTGATTTTGGCGCCGACGCAATGGTTTCCCACCTCGGTGTGAACGGCATAGGCAAAGTCGAGCGGCGTGGAGCCGGCACGAAGCGCCATGACCTCGCCTTTGGGCGTGAAGACGAAGATCTCCTGATCGAAGAGGTCGACCTTCAGCGAATGCAGGTATTCCTTGGCGTCGGTAATCTCATCAGACGCAGCCCAATCGAGTGAGTGCTTAAGCCAGTTAATCTGGTCGTCCAAACGTTGAGCGTCATTGGTCTTGGAAGCAGACGATCCGCCCGACTTCTTATATAGCCAGTGGGCGGCAATGCCGTACTCGGCCTGCTCATGCATCTCGTAGGTTCGAATCTGAATCTCGAGCGGACGAGCCGTAGGGCCGATGACCGTCGTGTGGAGCGACTGGTAGTTATTGACCTTGGGCATGGCGATATAGTCTTTAAAGCGACCAGGCATGGGGTGCCACAGCGTATGCACCGCACCGAGCGTGGAGTAGCAATCGCGCACCGAATGGGTAATAACGCGCAGCGCCACCAGGTCGTAGATCTCGGAGAACTCCTTGCCCTTGCGCTTCATCTTTTGGTAGATGGACCAATAGTGCTTGGAACGGCCGTTGATCTGGAAGCCTTCCAGGCCAATGCGGTTGAGCTCGTCGGTGAGTGTCTTGATGGTCTCAGCCAGATAGCGCTCACGGACCTCGCGCGACTCCGCCACCATGCGCGCGATGCGCTGGTAGGCATCGGGCTCCAGGTAGAAGAAGGACAGGTCCTCGAGCTCCCACTTAATAGAGCTCATGCCCAGGCGGTCGGCCAAGGGCGCGTACACGTCCATGGTCTCGCGAGCCTTAAACAGGCGACGATCCTCGCGCAGGGCTGCCAGCGTTCGCATGTTGTGCAGACGGTCGGCAAGTTTAACGATGATGACGCGAATGTCCTTGGACATGGCGAGGAACATCTTGCGCAGCGTGAGCGCCTGCTTCTCGTCCATGCTGTCAACTTCGATGTTGGTGAGCTTGGTCACGCCATCGACGAGCTCGGCCACCGTATCGCCAAACAGGCCGGAAACATCGGTGAGCGAGGTCTCGGTATCCTCGACGGTATCGTGCAGCAGTGCGGCGCACACCACATCGCAGTCCATCTTGAGATCGGCCAAAATGATGGCAACCTCGACGGGATGGTTAATGTACATCTCGCCCGAGCGGCGCTTTTGGTTGCAGTGCTTCTCGGCGGCAAAGCAGTAGGCTTGCTCCACCTTAGAAAAGTCGTCCTCATTCATATATTTGAGGCACAGGCGCTCCAGCTTGTCGTAGCTGTCCGCCATAATCTCGGGCGGCAGTTCATCGGCATGCTTATAGTGCTCCATCTCCGAAAACGGCTGGAGGGTGGAATCGTGGGCGGTACGGGCTGCGGCATCCATCGAGGTCCCCTTCCCCTAGGCCCGCGGTACGATCGGGCGGTTAACTTTGGCTAGCATATCAGAAGCGCACGAATCGAGCGCCCAGCTCCGGAAAGCCGAGAACTCCATGCGCGAGCGCAAGCCCTCCAAATAGCGAATTGACCTGCTCAATTGCACGCGGCCGGGGTTTTCGGCCATCGCGATACGACGAGTGTCGTCAAACCCCGAAACTCGACAGAAACCAAGCTCTTCGAAGATTCCCAGGCCGCTTTCCACCGAACGCTCGTCGACCGGCGTGCGAGCATCGATGGCAAGGCACATCTGCGCGATGTCGATATCGCTCGCGCTAAAGGAATCGTCCCCCGTCTTGCCGCGGTTGGAGCGCCACATGGTCTGCAGCGCGCGATAGAGCGTGACGAGCTCGTCGCGCTCGGGCGCATAGCAGTCGAGCAGGCGCTCGTTAATGCGGGCGTCGCGCGACGAATAGAGCAGATGGATCACGGCGGGCTGGCCATCGCGACCGGCGCGGCCGCTCATCTGGTTAAACTCAATGCCGCCAAACGGCATGTGATAGAGCACGACATGGCGGATATCGGGCAGGTTGACGCCCTCGCCAAAGGCAGATGTCGAAACGATGCAGCTGAGGCTTCCGTCTCGGAATGCTTCCTCCACGCGACGGCGATCAGAACGCGCAAGCCCCGCGTTATAGAACGCGATATGGGTTGCGCAATCGGGCACACGCTTGCGCAACGTCTTGGCGAGCGCCACGGACTGGTCGCGCGAATTGACGTAGATGACGGTCTTTTCCCCCGTCGCCACGATTGACACCAGGCGGTTCTCGCGGCTCGCAAGATCTCGGTCATCCTCGAGCTGCAAGTTCTCGCGCACCGTCTCGTCGACCACCGTGCGGGTAATCGGTAGTACGCGGGCGAGCTCGGCCACAACCGGAGCCGTTGCGGTGGCCGTCGCAGCCATAACGACCGGGTCGCCCAAGGCTTTGAGGATATCGGGCATGTCGAGATAGGCGCTGCGGTCGCCGCCCTTGGCAAGACCGGCATGATGCGCCTCATCGATAACGACAAAACCGATGCGCCCCGAACGCGCAAAGCGGTCGCGGTGAATGGACAGGAACTCGGGCGTCGTGAGCACGATGCCGGTGCGGCCCGAAGCCAAGCCGGCAAACACGTCATCGCGCGCCGCCTCCACGGTCTCGCCGGTCAGCACGCCCACGCCAATGCCGAGCGCGGCCATCGTCGATGAGAGATGATAAGCCTGGTCGGCAACGAGCGCACGCAGCGGATAGACAAAGATGCTCGCCCGCCCACGAAGGACCGCCTCGCGCGCGGCGTGCACATGGAAGACGAGCGACTTGCCACGTCCCGTCCCCATAACGGCCAAAACGCTCTGGTGGTCGGCGAGCGCGTCGAGTGCCTCGACCTGCGCGCGATGTGGCTGGTTCGAGCCGATAAAGCTATGGATAAGCGAGCGCGTGAGCTCGGTATAGGAAAGCTGGGCGAGCGTCTCGCGCTTGCGCGACTCCAAGCGCAGGCCGGAATCCGCCGGCTGCACGCCACGACGAAGCTCGCATGCCGGATCGTCGACGCTGGGCAGCGTGGTATCGCGGACCAGAACATCCTTGACCATGAGCTTGGGCTTCACACGACCCTGCCAATGCTCGGCAACGGCCTCGAATACCAAGTCGACAGCGCTATCGCAGTTGATGAGCTTATCGATTTGCGACACACGGAACATAATGGCCGGCACACTCGCGGCGCCATCCGTCGCCACAAAGCGCATGTGCTCACCGGTTTTGCCCACCACGGCGCGATCGCACATCGTCACGCCCTCGGCAGCCAGCAGCGGCACCTTATTACCCTGGCCAAACGGCTCAAGGCGGGAAATCTGCTCGATGGTCTCGATATTCAATTCGGAAAGGTCGACCGTGGCGGCAACTTCGTCGGTGTCCTCAAAGTCCTCGGCGGGGAGCTCGGACAACACGGCGGAAAGACGACGGCGAAACTCGTCGAGCTTGGATGCCTCGATGGTCACACCCACCGCACCAGCATGTCCGCCGCGACGAATCATCAGGTCGGAACAGCGCTCGACGGCGTCAAACAGGTTAACTTTGCCCACCGAGCGACCAGAGCCGCGCGCGATACCGTCCTCGATCGAGAACAGCAGCGCCGGCACGTGGTAGCGGTTGGTCAGACGGCTTGCCACGATGCCCTTGACGCCCTCGTGCCAGCCTTCGCCGCCCACGACGATCGCGCGTCCGCCGTCATAGGTCTCCTCGACCTTTGCCATGGCATCGCGCGTGAGCTCCGCCTCGATCTCACGGCGCTGGCGATTGATTTCCTCGAGTTCGGCGGCAAGCGCGCTCGCTTCGATGGGGTCGCGGGCAAGCAGCAGGTCGAGCGCCAGCTTGGGATCAGCCATGCGGCCGGCAGCATTCAGACGAGGGATGAGCGAAAACGACAGGCCGTCGGCCGTAATGGTAGAAAGGTCGGCCTTGGCAAGTGCGGCAAGCGCGATATAACCGGGGCGGGCCGTCACGCGCATCTGCTGGATGCCCTCGGCGACCAGTGCGCGATTCTCGGGCGTGAGCGGCATCATGTCGGACACGGTGCCCAGCGCCGCGACCTCTATCAGCGAACGCCAATACGACGGCTTGCCCAAACGCTCGCCCAGGACCTGCACCAGCTTAAGCGCCACACCGGCACCGGCAAGCTCGCGCGAGGGGCCCTCGTCCTCGAGCTTGGGATCGGTCAGGGGCACGCCCTGCGGCACCTGGTCGGACGGCTCGTGATGGTCCGTGACCACCAAATCGATCCCCAGACTCTCCAGATAGGAGACCTCTTCCTTGGCAGCAATACCGTTATCGACGGTCACAATCAGGTTGGGTTGAGCGAGCTCGTTGACGCGGTCGAGCGCCGCACGCGACAGGCCGTAGCCCTCGTCAAAGCGGTGTGGAATAAACGGCGTGACGTTGGCGCCAAACGAACGTAGCGCCTCGGTCAACAGACAAGTCGACGTAATGCCGTCGACGTCAAAATCGCCAAAGACGGCGATACGCTCGTGGCTGCGAATAGCACGCTCAACGCGGTCGGCGACGACCACCATGCCCGGAATAACGAGTGGGTCCGCCCAGTCGCGATCGAGCGAAGGCGTCAAAAACAGCTGGCCTTCCTCGATGGATGTAATGCCGTGCGCAACCATAATGCGCGCCACCAGCCCGGGTATGCCCAGGCCAGCCGAAAGCTCCTTTTCGAGCTCGGGGTTTTGCTGAGCGACCGCCCAGCGATGCGTCGTCTTAAGCGATGACATAGGCGCCCACCCCCGATAGGGGCAGGTCGCCGCGATACCTCTCACGGTTCATAGCGATGAGTCCTCTGTGCATGCCCGCTTCGGCAGGCAGATCTGTTGAACGGATTTATTATACCGTGCAGCGCGGACGCACAACATCCAGCACGCCGTGGTTTCGATAAACGAGGGCGGTAATACCCTCGAAATAATCGAGCGTTTCAGCCACACGGACGCATGCGAGCGTCTAGCATATCCATTCAAAACGGATTCACGAGCAAAGGGAGTCACAAGAGCATATGAAGCAATGGGTTGGACTGGGCAAATTTCTCGCAGGACATATGCAGGTCATCGTTCCGATTTGCGTGGCGCTCGGCGTGCTCTTTCCTCAGCAGATCGGCGTTCTCAAGCCCATCGTTCCCACCCTGTTTGCCTTTATGACGTTCCAAGGCGCGCTCAGCAACACCTTCCACCAGGTGGCTGAGGTGTTCCACCGTCCCCTGCATCTGATTTTGGCGTTATTTGTCTCGGCTGTGATCATCCCCATCGCGGCGTATGCCATGGGCTCACTGTTCTTTGGCTCCAACCCCAACCTTGTCTGCGGCATCGTGCTCGAGTACAGCGTACCCGTGGCAGTCACTGCCTTTATGTGGATCAGCATGTTCGGCGGCAACGGCCCGCTCGCGCTCACCATCATCCTGACGTCCTCGGTTATATCGCCCGTGACGATTCCGCTCACGCTCAAGCTCCTGTTGGGCGCCACCGTCGCAATCGATGTTCCGAGCATGATGCAGAACATGGCCTTTATGATTGCCATCCCCGCCGTGCTCGGCATCGTGATCAACGAGCTCACGCACGGCTGGGGACACGAGAAACTCTCCCCCGCGCTCTCGCCCGCCTGCAAATTTATGATGATGGGCGTCATCGCGTCCAACTCCACCGCCATGAGCGAGTACGTGCTACACATGAACGCGGTGCGCCTGGAAGTCGCCCTCTTTATTCTGGTGTTCGCCATCAGCGGTTTTGTCGTGGGCATTCTGGTCGCCCGCGCGCTGCATCTGCCATATAGCGAAACGACCACCATGTGCTTTACCTGCGGCATGCGCAATATCTCTTCGGGCGCCGTCATCGCCACGCAATACTTTCCGGGCGAAGTTGTGTTTCCCGTCATGTGTGGAACGTTGTTTCAGCAGGTGCTCGCCTCGCTTATCGGGCACTTCTTTGAGCGTCTGACCGGCGAGGAGCGCGCCGCCCAGCGCAAGCGCGTCGAGGCCGGCCGCGACGCCATGGCACGCTAAACCGTCCGCAGTGTGCGGGCGCTCACTTTACGATGTGAGCGCCTCCAGATGTGCGCGGAGTCGCTCCGCATCGACATCGAGCGTGGTCTCAGCATTGACCTGAGCCAGCCGATACCCGACAAAGTAGGGTGAAACCACCCAACGTGGAAGCGCCTTGGCAATGGTTCGGTCGCTCATGTGATAGAAGAACAGGTTGTACGACTCTGCACGACCGCCATGGTGCTCGTGCAAGATATAGCGCAGAGCTACCTGGATTGCATCGGCGAAGAGATCCGCCTCGGCTTGGTCTCTCGTGTCATCGCTGGCGGCGATTCCCTGCGGGGCTGAAACGTTGATCTCAAAGAACCCCATGATCGGTTCGGTTGAGATATTGACCGAGATCCTCCCCTGTTGCCAGACATTGATGCCTTCGAAATTGGCAGAAGTCAGCGAAGTGTAGCCGTCTTCCTGCTCCAAACCCACAATCTGCATGTGCGGATGCACGAGACTACCGCCCGAGAGCGGACCCTTGTTCTTGTACATGAGCACGCTTCGATACTGCTGTGAATCGATCATCTGCTGCCAGCAACCCAGGGCAAACCGCATCACATGGTGGAGTTCATCCGGCTCGTAGGTCACCAGGTCGGCATCGTGATCGGCCGACTCGATCAGCACGGTTTGACGGGTGGCGCGCAGGGTCTTGAACTTATTCTCGAGCCAAATGCAATCGCCATCACGGCGAATGATGTCGGTGAGCCCTTCTGTATCGCAAAAAGGGCACGCGGTGCCGGGACGACGGTTGTCGTCGGGCTTACCGTTCGCCTGCTGAACGTCAAATACCAGCACCACGGGTTATACCTCCAGCGGCACAATCTTGGTGCCATGGAGCTCGGAGACGCCCAGTGCCGCCGCCACGGTATCGCGGTTGGCCGTGGAAATGCCGCCGCCGGGAAGGATGGTCAGGCGGTCTCCCGCACACTCGATAAGACGCGACAGATGCTCCAGGTTGTCCTCGATCGGCGTGCCGGCGGCACCGCCGTGCGTGAGGATGCGCGTAACGCCGCAGTCGGCAAGTGTATCAATCGCATCGAGCTGAGCCTCGGGCGAGAGCTGGTCAAATGACATGTGGAAGGTGATGTCGATGGGATCACGCTTACATTCCTCGGTCGCGCAGCCCGCAGCCATCACGAGGGCGCCAAGCGTAAGTTCGTCGAGCGCCCATCCGCCAGCGCAGGGTTTGCAGCAGCCAAAGACCAAGCCGTCAACGCCCGCACTCACGGCAAGGCCCAAGTCCATCTCCATCATGCGCAGCTCATCCTGGTTGTAGTGAAAGTCGCCGCCACGCGGACGGATCATGCACATCACCCGTGCATCGTGTTCGTGGGCATAGTTGGTCGTAGCGCTGATAACGCCGGCCGAGGGCGTGGTACCACCGACGGCAAGGTTATCGCACAGCTCGATGCGCCTTGCACCGGCCTCGATAGCCGCCGGCACCCGCTCAAAGTTCTCGGCACAAAACTCGTACAGCATAGATAGACCCCCAAAGACAGCAGATGTTTTCCGACGGGCATTGTCACACATCCCCATGAAGTTGCGGTGGAATAGGGACTGTTTTGGCGTCTAGCGCCCCCATTTAGTCCCTATTTCACCGCAACTTAAAAGGGGGCGCTGACCGGGTTGGTCAGCGCCCCCTTTGTTGAATGGATTAACCGCCCAGATAGGCCTTGCGGACGTTATCGTCGTGCAGCAGCTCTTGACCGGTGCCGGTCATGGTGATCTTGCCAGTCTCGAGCACGTAACCGCGCGTGGCGATGGAAAGCGCCATCTGCGCGTTTTGCTCGACCAGAAGCACCGTGGTACCGGCCTTGTGCAGGTCCTCGACAATCTGGAAGATCTGTTCGATCAGAATCGGTGCCAGACCCATGGAAGGTTCGTCGAGCATAAGCAGTTTGGGGTTACTCATAAGGGCGCGCCCCATAACGAGCATCTGCTGCTCGCCGCCCGAAAGGGTGCCGGCGACCTGGCGACGACGTTCCTTCAGGCGCGGGAACTGCTCGTAGACGCGCTCCAGGCCCGGAGCCACCGTGGACTTGGGCTGCGTATAGGCACCCATCTCCAGGTTCTCCTCGACCGTCATCTGCAAAAAGGCGCGACGACCCTCGGGAACCTGAGCCAGGCCCTTACCAACCAGCTTATCAGCGGGCGTATGAGTAATGTCCTCGCCCATAAACTTGATGGAACCGGTCTTGGAACGCAGCAGGCCCGAGACGGTCTTGAGCGTTGTGGACTTGCCGGCACCGTTGGCGCCAATCAAGGCCACGATCTCGCCCTCGTTAACGTTAAAGGAGATGTCCTTAATGGCGTGGATGGCGCCGTACCAGACGTTGATGTTGTAGACGGAAAGCATCGGCTCTGCCATTTAGTTCTCCCCCTTATCCTGCTTGCCCAGATATGCCTCAATAACAGCGTCGTTGTTCTGGATTTCCTCTGCCGTGCCCTTGGCGATGACCTTACCAAAGTTGAGCACGCAGATGCCCTCGCAGATGTTCATAACGAGCGACATATCATGCTCGATAAGCATGATAGCAATGCCAAAGGTGTCGCGAATCTTGACGATGTTCTCCATGAGCTCCGCGGTCTCGGACGGGTTCATGCCGGCAGCAGGCTCGTCGAGCAGCAGTAGCTTGGGGTTGGTGGCAAGCGCGCGGACGATCTCCAGACGACGCTGAGCGCCGTAAGGCAGCGATCCGGCCTGCTCGTTTGCCAGATGCTCCATATCAAAGATGGACAGCAGCTCCATGGCGCGCTCGTGAGCAGCCTTCTCGTGCTTCCAATACGTCGGCAGGCGCAGCACGCCCTCAAAGCCGGAGTAACGCTCCTGGTTATGCAGGCCAACCTTGACGTTATCCTCCACCGTCATGGTGTTGAATAGGCGAATGTTCTGGAAGGTACGGGCAATACCCATGCGGTTGACCTGGTAGACCGACTTGCCCGAGGTGTCCTCGCCGTCGAGCAGGATGGTGCCATGCGTGGGCTGGTACACCTTGGTGAGCAGGTTGAAGACCGTGGTCTTGCCGGCGCCGTTGGGACCGATCAGACCGGCGATCTCGGTCTTGCCGATAGTCAGGCTAAAGTCGTCGACTGCCTTAAGGCCACCGAACTCAATGCCCAGGTGGATGCACTCGAGTGCAGGGCGCTCGCCCAGGTCACGATCGGGAACAATGGCGCCAGAAGGATACGGGACCATCTTGCCCTTCTTGAACTCAAATTTACTGGGCATCGGCTGCCACCTCCTTCTTGGAAGCAAAGCGGTCCTTGACGCGACCGAAGAACGCCTTGAGCTGCGGGTTGTTGGTAAAAATCATGACCAGGATCAGCACGATGGCGTAGATGAGCATGCGGTAGTCCGAGAACTGACGAAGCAGCTCGGGAAGCACCGTGAGCAACGCCGCCGCGATGACGGAACCGCGCATGTTGCCCAGGCCGCCCAGGACCACGAACACCAGAATGAGGATCGACGTGTTGAAGTCGAACTTGGTGGCGGAGAGCTGCGAGAAGTTACCGCCGAAGAGAGCTCCGGCAGCACCGGCGAGGGCAGCGGAAACCACGAAGGCGATCATGCGGTACTCCGTGACGGAGATGCCTACGGACTCGGCTGCAATCTTGTTATCGCGCACGGCCATAATGGCACGGCCGGTACGGCTGCGGACCAGGTTGAGCACGATCACGAGTGCGACCATGACCAGGATGGCACCGGCGAGGAAGGTCGAGTACGTCGACACGCCCGAGGCGCCCTGGGCGCCCTTGATGATGGCGGTGCCGTCCTCGAGCAGGTGCAGGTCGTCGATCGTAGAGTTGCCCGTGATGTTAAAAATCACGTGCAGGCCGCGGGAGTCGACGCCCACAATGAGGCAGGTGACGATCTCTTTGATGATCTCGCCAAAAGCCAGGGTCACGATGGCCAGATAGTCGCCGCTCAGGCGCAGGACCGGGATACCAATCAAGAAGCCCAAGATGGCAGCGGCGATAGCGCCGACCACAATGCTGATGATCAGACGCATCGGATCGGACGGAACGGCGCTCTCCAGCGCGACGGCGGTGACGATGCCCGTGTAGGCACCGACGCTCATAAAGCCCGCGTGGCCCAGCGACAAGTCGCCCGCGATGCCGACGACGAGGTTGAGGGAAATGGCCATGACGATATAGGCCGTGATGGGAACCAGCTGACCGGCGATCATACGCGGAATCATGTGGTTAGACTGCATAAAGAACACGATGGCGAAGGCCACGATGCACATGGCGTACGTGACAAAGTCGTGACGCGTCTGCTTGTCTTTAAGAAACTTCATAACGCTCACCTACACCTTCTCGGGGACGTACTTGCCCAAGAGGCCGGCAGGCTTGACGAGCAGGACGATAATCAAAACACCAAAGACGATGGAGTTGGCAAGGCTCGTGGAAATGTAAGCCTGCGCCATCGCCTCGATGATGCCGATGAGAATACCACCGACAAAGGCGCCGGGGATGGAACCGATGCCGCCGAAAACGGCGGCGTCGAAGGCCTTGATGCCAGGCATGGCGCCCGTGGTGGGCTGCAACACCGGCGAGTAGGAGCACAGGAGCACGCCGGCGATGGCGGCAAGCGCCGAGCCGATGGCAAACGTCATCGAGATGGTGCGGTTGACGTTGATGCCCATGAGCTGAGCGGCGGCCTTGTCCTCGGACACGGCGCGCATGGCCTTGCCCATCTTGGTCTTACCTGTAAAGAACATCAGGCCGGCCATGATAACCAGGCAGGCGACGATGGTGACGAGCGAGACGGCGCTTACGTTGAACTTGGCCAAGAACTCCGGCACCTGGAAGGTGACGAGCGAAGTGAAGTTCTTGGGCGTGGCGCCCCACAGAAGCTGCGCGGCGTTCTGCAGGAAGTAAGACACGCCGATAGCCGTGATCAGAACGGCCAGCGGGCCTGCTTGGCGCAGCGGCTTATAGGCCAGACCCTCGATGAGAACGCCGAGAACCGTGCAGACCACACAAGAAAGAATTACAGATACCCAGCCCGGGAGGCCGAGATACGACGTGGCGCAGAACGAGACATAGGCACCGACCATGATGACGTCGCCGTGAGCGAAGTTCAGCATCTTGGCGATACCGTAGACCATGGTGTAGCCCAACGCGATGATGGCGTAGACGCTGCCCATGGACAGGCCGTTGACCAGGTATTGGATAAAGACCGTCATGTTCCACATCCCCCTTTCGAATAGGTTTCCAGTTAATGTATGAAACAGGGACGTTACATCGTCCCTAGATACCAAGCAAGCAGGGAAGGCCAAAACCTCCCCTGCTTGGGATCAAAACCGCTCTATGTAAGGCGGTCTATTAGGCCTGTACGTACTTGCCGTCGGTGATGACGTAAGCCGTGGGCTCCTTCTGGACCTGGCCCTTATCGTTCCAGGTGAGCTTGCCGGTCAGACCGTCAACGGTAATCTTGAGCATAGCCTTGGACAGCTTCTCGGCGGCCTCGGTCGGGTCGGCGTCGACACCAAGACCGGCCTCCTTGACGGCCTCGGCCACCGCGTGCACGCCGTCGTAGGCGTCGGCGGCAAACTGGTCGGGGGTATCGCCGTACTTATCCTTGTAAGCGTTGACGAAGTCGGCGTTCTTCTCGTCGTCGGCGGAGAACGGGGTCATGAGCAGCAGACCCTCGGCCAGAGAGGTGTCGAAGCCCTCAACGCCCAGGATGCCGTCCATGCCGTCGCAGCCCATCATCTTGACGTCGTAGCCCATGTCCTTGGCGTTCTTGAGCAGGACGGACGCCGGCGTGTAGTAGATCGGCGCAAAGATCATGGTGGCGCCGGCCTGCTTGGCCTTGGTCAGCTGGTTGGTAAAGCTCGTGGCGGAGTCGTCCTTAAAGGTCTCCTCGTCAACAATCTCGAGCTTGGACTCAGCGGCCTGGGCCTTAAAGGAATCTGCGATGCCCGAAGAATAGGCGTCGCCGGAGTTATAGAACAGCACGAACTTCTCGTCCGCATACTTCTGCGCCAGGAACTTGGCAGCGTTGACACCCTGGTTGGGGTCGGTGAAGCAAACCTGGAAGACGCAATCCTTGCCGTCGGTGACGTCCTCGGAGGACGCGGACGGGGTGATCATGAACGTCTTGGGGTCGTTACCGCACTCTGCGGCAACGGCAACCGACGCACCCGTGGTGGTCGGACCGACGAGGGCCTGCATGCCCCAGTCGAGCAGGGTGTTGAAGGCGTTGACGGCCTTCTCGCCATCGGCCTGGTCGTCCTCGGCCTTGCTGGCAAGCGGCAGCTCCTTGGTCGAGAAATCCTTGCAGCCAAGCTCGACACCCTGGGTAACGGACTTGCCGTAGGACGCGTTGGCGCCGGTCAGCGGGCCGATGGTGCCGATCTTAAACGAAGCGTCGCTCGAAGCGGAACCGCTGTCGCCGCCGTTGGAGGAGCAGCCAGCTAGAATGGACATCGCCCCCAGACCTGCTGCGCTCGCGATAACGCTCCTGCGATTCATAACAGGGTTCAATGACTTACCGGTGAGGCTCGACATGCGGCTCTCCTCTCAAATCTCGTCGGGTTTCGGTTACCCGACAGGCCATCCTTCGCCGTGTTCGGCGTTCGCAAAATAGTAGACGCTTTAGTTGAGAAAAGTGGCGATTATTTCAACTTTTCTTTTGCTTTGTCCATTTATCCATATTTATGCGTATTTCTATCAGTTTATGCAGTTTAGCCACTTTATTATGTGAAAGCAATGTTTCTGTTCTGTTACAAGCGCCCTTGCCCTGAATAAAACGGCCTCACCGGTAGCGCTTTATGCGCACTTAGGCGGCGATGTACTTGCCATCCTGGATCACATAGGCCGTAGTGGGCTTTTCGACCTGGCCCTCGTCGTTCCACGTGAGCTCGCCCGTCAGGCCCTCAATCTTGATCTTGCGCATGGCCTTGGCAAGATCGTCGGCAATGTCGGCACCATCGGCCGTAATATCGATGCCCGCCTTGTCGATGGCCTCGGCGATGGCGTGGACACAATCGTAGGCGTCGGCGGCAAACTGGTTAGGCGTCTCGTCGTAGGCATCCTTATAGGCCTTGACGAAGTCGGCATTCTTCTCGTCGTCAGCCGAAAACGGGGTCATGAGCAGTACGCCCTCGGCAAGAGAGGTATCGAAACCTTCCACAGAGAGCAGGCCGTCCATGCCGTCGGTACCCATGAGCGTCATGTCGTAGCCCATGTCCTTGGCGTTCTTGAGCAAAACGGACGCCGGCGTGTAGTAGATCGGGGCAAAGATGAGCGTGGCACCGGCCTCCTTGGCCTTGGTCAGCTGGTTGGTAAAGCTCGTGGAAGAGTCGTCCTTAAAGGTTTCGGTATCGACGATATCGAGCTTGGACGCCTTGGCCTGCTCGGCAAAAGCGTCGGCAACGCCCGAGCTATACGTATCGCCGGAGTTGTAGAACAGGGCGATCTTGGCATCCGCGTACTTCTCGGCCAAGAACTTCGCGGCGCTGGCGCCCATGGTGGGATCGGTGAAGCAAACCTGAAAGATCGTGGTCTTGTCCTTGGTGACGTCGAGCGACGAGGCCGAAGGCGTGACCATGAGCATATCGTCGGCGATCTCGCCCGAGACGGCGACGGCGGCACCAGTCGTAACGGGGCCGACGAGAGCCTGCATGCCCCAGTCGCACAGGGTATTGAAGGCGTTGATGGCCTTTTCGCCGTCGGCGACATCGTCCTCGGACTTAAGCGAGAGCTTGAGGTCCTTGGTCGAGAAATCCTTGGCGGCGAGCTTGGCACCCTTCTCGGCCGAGACGCCATAGGTTGCCGCAGCGCCGGTCAGAGGGCCGATGACGCCGATCTTGAAGGTCTTGCCGTCATCGGCGGAGCCGCCGTCCGAGCCACCCGACGAGCAGCCAGCGAGCACCGCGGTGCCACCGAGCGCCGCGGCGCCAGCCAAGAAACTCCTGCGGTTAAGTACGTTGTTGATGCTAAACATGGTGTCCCCCTTTTCGCTGGCCGCGGTGCGGCCGTCTTGCGGTACAGGGCAAACCTTATGGTGCAAACGTTGACAGTTTGTTACGGAGTTCCGTTTGTAGCGAGCATGTTTCCAATGTTTCCGCAGCGTTTCGGGGGTGCCGTTTTGTGCGACTCCTGTTGCCTGGCGAGCACGCGCCCGCACTTCACGCTAGAATGCACTCAACCTTTAAGCGGTTAATCCATCCATAAGATGCACGAAGGAGCTATCTATGAGCGAACCCCTGCGCACCGTGAACGTCGGTCTGATCGGTCTTGGAACCGTCGGCGGCGGCGTGGCCCGTCTGATCAAGAGCCACCACGATGAGTACCTGGCCGCCTACGGCATCGACCTTAAGCTGACCCGCGCCTGCGCGCTTGCCTGGGAGCAGGCCGAAGCCGCCGGTATTGAGCGCGAGGCCTTTACGAGCGACTGGCACGACGTCGTCACCGACCCCGCCGTCGATATCGTCGTCGAGCTCATCGGCGGCGAGCACCCCGCGACCGAAATCTTCACCACCGCCTTCGAGAACGGCAAGCACGTCGTCTCTGCCAACAAGGCCCTGCTGGGCCGTCATGTCGAGACGCTCGCCGAGAAGGCACGCGCGTGCGGCGTGCAGATTAAGTGCGAGGCCAGCTGCGGCGGTGGCATCCCCATCGTGAGCACGCTCGAGCACGACCTGGTGGGCAACAAGATCCTGACCATCGCTGGCATTCTCAACGGCACCACCAACTACATCCTGTCGCGCATGGACGCCGAGGGCGCCGATTACGCTGACGTGCTCGCCGACGCCCAGGCAAAGGGCTATGCCGAGGCCGACCCGTCCGCCGACGTCGACGGCTTCGACGCCGCCAGCAAGACGGCCATCCTCGCCTCCATCGGCTTTGGCACCCGCGTGACCACCGACGATGTGTACCAGCAGGGTATTCGCACCATCGGCGCCGAGGACATCGCCCAGGCCCGCGAGCTCGGCTACACCATCAAGCTACTCGGCATCGCCCGTAACACCGACGCCGGCGTCGACGTCCGCGTGCATCCCACACTGATCCCCGCCGACCACATGCTTGCCAAGGTCAACGGCGCCATGAACGCTGTCTACGTGGTAGGCGACGCCGTGGGCGAGACCATGTTCTACGGTGCCGGCGCAGGCTCCTTCCCCACCGCGAGCGCCGTCGTGGGCGATATCCTGTCGCTCTCCGAACAGATCAGCCGCGGCGTGGCTCCGCTGCCCGAGATTGAGCCCTATGGTCACAACCTCGCCTTTAAGCCCATGGACGAGCTCCAGACCAAGTACTATGTGCGCCTGAAGGTCGCCGACCGCGTGGGCGCCCTGTCCGAGACGGTCGATATCTTTGCCAAGCACAACATTTCGATCTCGCTCATCAACCAGGTCGAGGACGGCAAGTCGGGCGCCAGCGATGCCTGCTCGGTCATCTTCCTGACGCACCGCGCGCTCGAGAAGGACGTCCAGGCTGCCGCCGCCGAGCTTGCCAGCGTCGACTGCGTGGCCGAGGTCGCCAACGTCCTGCGCATCGAGGACGTTGAGGCTTGGACCGAAGGCGTTATGGCGAACTAGTTCGCTCTTCGTTATACGGCATATATGTTTTCCTAGCGAGCGACATGTCCTCCTATGTCACGGGCACCGTGCTCCCCGTCGACGGAGCCGCCCACTCCTAAAGGTCGCAAGCCACGACTTCGAACCTCAACGAGGCCCAACGCAAAAGGCGCGTTGCCTGCATCAACCGCAGGCAGCGCGCCTTCTATTATTTGGACGGAACCCGTATCCCGACATTCCTTGCTACTTGCCGTCGTCGTCCTGGGCTTCATCGCGCGCATAGAGCTCCAGCATGCGGCGGCGGTATTCGTGCACGGCGAGCTTGGCGCGCTCCAGGCGGCGGCGCTCACGCGGAGTCAGCTCGGACGGGTCGACCTCGTCTCCATAGGTCTTATCGGCAAGCAGGTGCGCCGCGTCCACGATGCGGGCATCGATGTGGCCGCTCGCCGCCTCGGCGGAAAGACGCTCGGCAATCGTATCGAGCGTAGGCAGGCCCTCGAATACACGACCATGTCCATGCGAGGTCAGCAGCTCGTGCTCGCGTGCGAGCAGACTCGCCAAATCGTGATGGGCGCGCAGAATGTCGAGCGCATCGGATGGATGCTCGGCAACTTCTGCCACGGCGGCGACCGGTGCGGCGTCGACCACGCGGTAGAAGAGCTGCGCGAGCAATGGCATCAAGAACACCGTGATGGCACCGGCGGCAACCATGACCGACGCAATGTCTTGCGACAGCGCGCCCGCGTTGACGGCAACGCTTGTCACGGCAACGATGATCGGCAGCGCCGTGGTGCAGTACAGGGCCACCGTAATGCGACCATACGCCGACACATCGCGCGTCACGGGACAAATGCTCATAGAGATGAGAATGGGCACGGCACGAATAATCAGCAGCGCCACGATAAAGCCCACGAGCAAGCCCGGGCGCGACGCCACGGCCGTCAGATCGATTTTCGCGCCCGATACGGTAAAGAACACCGGAATCAAAAAGCCATAGGCCAGGCCATCGAGCTTGGTCTCGAGCGTATGGTTGCCCTCGGGGATGATGTAGCGCAGGACAAAGCCGGCGGCAAAAGCGCCCAACACGATATCGAGGCTAAAAATAGCGGAAAACGCCACGAGCGTGACCAAAATAAGCACCGTCAGGCGCACGAAGGTCTGCGACGTGGTGTCGGCGCGCTCCTGAATAAAGGCGAAAAACCGGCTGCCGATGCGTTTGGAACGGCCGGGGACCACGGCAAGCAGCACACACACGGCGGCAAATAAGCCCAAAATCAGCAGCGTCTCGATGCCCGTACGGGCAGACAGCAGTACCGACATGGCGAGCACGGGGCCGAGCTCGCCCCACGTACCATAGGCGAGAATCGAATCACCGACGCGCGTTCCGGCAAGCGACCGCTCGCGCAAGATGGGCATGAGCGCTCCAAGCGCCGTCGAGGTCAAGGCGAGCGTCACGGCGATACCGTCGAAATGGCTGACCGAGAACCACGGCGTAAAGCGCACGGCAAGCCAGGCGATACCAAACGTGACGGCCCACGTCGCCAAGCCGTAGCGCCCCTCCACACCCGTAATGTTCTTAGGGTCGATCTCAAAGCCGGCAAGCAGGAACAAAAAGGCCAGGCCGAGCTCTGACACGAGCGAAACCTCGGCATCTACATGGATGACGCCGAGCATATGAGGTCCCAGCACCGCACCGAGCACGAGCAAAAAGACCGTCTCGGGAACGGGTTTTCCGGGAATCGCCGAGGCGATGAAGGGGCTTGCAAAGGCCACGAGCGCGATGATGGCGAGTGAAACGAATGCCATGTGATGCCTTTCTCTTGTTTGCGCTTCACTGTAGCACCCTCGCCGTTCTCAACGCGCCACGAGCTGTCGTATCATAGTGAGGTTTACAAACATGTGGCTCAAGGCGACCGCAGGGCAGACCCCGCAAACCGACCGCTGCCGCATACCGTACCGTACGCCCAACCGATCAGGAAGGCAGGAACCAATGGTCTCTCGTATCTACGTGGAGAAGAAACCCGGGTTCGACGTCGAGGCTCAGCAGCTCAAGGGCGAGCTGACCGAGATTCTCGGCATCAAGGGCATCGAGGCCCTGAGGATCATCAACCGCTACGACGTCGAGGGCATCGACGAGGAGCTTTTCCGCTCCTGCGTGCCGACCGTCTTTAGCGAGCCCCAGGTCGATGTGACCTACGACGAGCTCCCCGCAAGCGATGGCGCCGTCTTTGCCGTCGAATTCCTGCCTGGCCAGTTTGACCAGCGCGCCGACTCTGCCAGCGAGTGCGTGCAGCTCATCAGCCAGGGCGAGCGCCCCGCCGTGCGCTCCGCCAAGGTCTATATGCTCTCGGGCGCTCTGGACGAAGCCGCCATCGAGGCCATCAAGCACTACGTGGTGAACCCCGTCGAGGCGCGCATCGCCTCGCTCGACCTGCCCGAGACGCTGCACATGGAGACCCCCGAGCCCCAGCCCGTCGAGGTGCTCGACGGCTTCCGCGAGCTCGATGAGACCGGCCTTGCCGCCTTTATTTCTGAGCGCGGCCTTGCCATGGACGAGGCGGACATCGCCTTCTGCCAGCAGTACTTCCGCGATGAGGATCGCGACCCCACCATCACCGAGATCCGCGTGATCGACACCTATTGGTCCGACCACTGCCGCCACACCACCTTCGGCACCGTCCTGGATGACGTGACGATCGACGACGCCGTGGTGCAGCAGGCCTTCGACCGCTACATGGAGATGCGCCACGAGCTCGGTCGCGACGCCAAGCCCGTCTGCCTCATGGACATGGGCACCATCGGCGCCAAATACCTCAAGAAGACCGGCGTCATGACCGATGTCGACGAATCCGAGGAGATCAACGCCTGCACCGTCAAGGTGAAGGTCGATGTCGACGGCGAGGACCAGGACTGGCTGTTCCTGTTTAAGAACGAGACCCACAACCACCCGACCGAGATCGAGCCCTTCGGCGGTGCCGCCACTTGCGTGGGCGGCGCCATCCGCGACCCGCTTTCGGGCCGCAGCTACGTGTACCAGGCCATGCGTGTCACCGGCGCCGGCGACCCCACCGTCCCCGTGTCCGAGACGCTCGAGGGCAAGCTGCCGCAGCGCAAGCTCGTAACCACCGCTGCCGCCGGCTACTCCAGCTACGGCAACCAGATCGGCCTTGCCACCGGCCAGGTCAACGAGCTCTATCACCCCGGCTACGTGGCCAAGCGCATGGAGGTCGGCGCCGTCGTGGGCGCTACCCCGGCAAACCACGTGCGCCGCGAGTGCCCCGCCCCCACCGACAAGATCATCCTGCTGGGCGGCCGCACCGGCCGTGACGGCATCGGCGGTGCCACCGGCTCCTCCAAGACCCAGAACACCGAGTCCATCGAGACCTCGGGCGCCGAGGTCCAGAAGGGCAACGCCCCGGTCGAGCGTAAGCCTGTCTCTTATACACATCTCCGAGCCCACGAGACACTGAGC
>CABSNF010000025.1 GCA_902478995.1 uncultured Collinsella sp. | reverse complement strand
ACACTTCTAGCTTCGTCGGCAGCGTCAGATGTGTATAAGAGACAGCTACAAGAATTTCTCCATCGACGCCATCATCAAAAAGACCGCCGGCGACGACGGCACCAAGCGCACGCTGCGCACCTATGCGCACCGCACCAAGGTCGATATCGCGTCCTACTGTGAGGGCAAGGAGCCCAAGGCGGACGACGAGGTGGCCATCGATCGCATCTTTGCCACCAACAACGGCCTCGCCGTGGGCGATAAAGTCGAGCTCGAGGGTCGCACCTACATCATCTGCGGCATCATGACCCAGCCCGATAGCCAGGCGCTGTTCCTCAACAATTCGGACTTTACGGTGAACACCATCACGTACGGCGTGGCCGAGGTCACCGATGCCGGCTTTGCCGCGCTCGAGGATGTCGGCGGCGCGCCCGCCTACACCTACTCCTTTACCTTTACCGATCGCGACCTCCCCACCGCGGATCGCATCGATGCGGAGCAGGATATGGTCGAGGCGCTGACCGATGCCGATGCGCGCGTGGATGACCTCATCGACGCCGATTCCAATCAGGGCATTGGCTATGCGCGCGACGACGTGGACGGCGACTCTACGATGTGGATGACGCTGCTCGACATTATCATCGTGATCATGGCGTTTGTCTTTGTGGTCCTTACCGACGCCACCATCGAGGAGGAGAGCGCCATCATCGGCACGCTGCTCGCCAGCGGCTATCGTCGTCGCGAGATTGTGCTGCACTACCTGGCGCTTCCCGCCATCGTAGGCGTGGTCGCGGCGCTGCTGGGCACCGCGCTCGGCATTGCGTTCTTTACCGAGCCTATGCGTAGCCTGTATTACGGCTCGTACAGCCTGCCGCCCTTCCAGGTGTACTGGAGCTGGGAGATCTTTGTGAAGTGCGCCGTGGTTCCCGCTGCCGCGCTCATCCTCATTACACTGGTGGGCCTGCTTCGCAAGATGGGCAAGACGCCGTTGCAGTTCCTTCGCCACGAGGCGAGCGGCAAGTCGGGTACCAAGCGCGGTCTGCAGCTGTCGGAACGCATGGGTTTTGTTTCCCGCTTCCGCTTGCGTATCTTCCTGCGCAACCTGGGCAACTTCGCCACGCTCTTCGTGGGCATTGCATTTGCGTCGCTGCTGCTGCTCTTTGGCCTGGCGATTCTGCCCACGATGACGCACTACGCGGACAACCTCGAGACGAGCCTGGTCGCCGAGCGCCAGTACACGCTCAAGGCTCCGCTGGAGCTCGAGGGCACCGCCGAGGAGCGCGAGCAATGGTCAGCACTCGAGCGCTTGCAGTCGGTTGACGGCGCGCTGCTTTCCGCCGCCCAGGATGCCGATGACGAGCTCGATGACGCGGCCGATGCGGCGCAGGCGGCAGCCGATGCCGCGACCGCATCTCCGTCTGCCGAGAGCCTGACCGCAGCGCAGGATGCGCTTGCCAAGGTCCAGGACAAGAAGGATGCGCTTTATGCGCGCCTCGATGACCTTGCCGATGCCCTCGGCTGTGACCGCGACGAGGCTATCGACCTGATCGACAAGGCCTCTAAGATCGACACTGACAACGACGATATCCACCCGGTCAATACGACCGACAACGGCGCGGGCGCAATCGCGCAGGCCGAGAAATATGCCGTTTACCAGCTGCAATACAACCGCGGCGATGGTAATGGCGAGGAGACGATTTCCGTCTACGGCATCTCGCCCGATTCGCGCTATTGGAAAGACCTCAACGTGGGCGATGGGCGCGTCGTCTTTGGCGGCGGTCTGCTCGATAAGTTTGGCTGGAGCGAGGGCCAGAAGGTCACGCTCAGCGACAAGTACGAGGGCGAGCATTATTCCCTTGAGTACGCGGGCAAGGATTGTGCCTGGGGCTCAAAGTCGGACATGAATATCTATATGAGTGTCGACGACTTTAACGAGCTGTTCGGCAACGACGCCGCCTATTTTAACGGCTATGTGAGCAACGAGAAGCTCGACCTCGATGCTCGTTACTTTGCCGGCGACACCACGCCCGACGACATGCGCGCCGTGGGCGACCAGTTCATCGGCATGATGAGCAAAATGATCGGCATGATGATCGGGCTTGCGGTGTTCATCTTCTTGCTGTTTATGTATCTGCTGACCAAGGCTGTGATCGACCACAGCGCCCGTTCGATCAGCTACATGAAAGTCTTTGGCTATCGCGATAGCGAGATTTCGCATCTGTACATCCGCTCGATCACGTTGTGCGTTGCGGCGTCACTCGTGCTGAGCCTGCCGGTCATTATTGGCTCGCTCACGGCCATCTTCCGCTCGATGTTGCTCGCCTACAACGGCAATATCGAGATCTACGTGCCCGCTTGGTCCATGGCGGCGTGCGCAGGAATCGGCTTTGCAACCTATCTGGTCGTGGCGTTGCTGCACATGCGTTCCATCAAACGTGTGGGCCTGGCCGAGGCACTCAAAGTCCAAGAGTAGTCATTTAAGTCTGTCCCCAATGACTGGGTGCCGTACTTGACTTTAACTCTGCTTTAACTGGTACCATCCTCTTATGTCTGTAACGCCATATAGACCGAGGGGATATATCTATGATCGCAACTACACCCGCAGCACCCGCTAAGGTGTACTTCACCAACCTGCGCACGCATGCTCGCGAGAGCCAGCTCGACAAGCTCAAGCGCCTCATCCGTCACGCCGGTATCGAGCAGATCGACTTTGAGAACAAGTTCGTCGCCATCAAGATTCACTTTGGCGAGCTGGGCAACCTGAGCTTTTTGCGCCCCAACTACGCCCGCGCCGTCGCGGATGTCGTCAAGGAGCTGGGCGGCAAGCCCTTCCTCACCGACTGCAACACGCTCTACGTCGGTAGCCGCAAAAATGCGCTCGAGCACATCGACACCGCCTACCAGAACGGCTTTACCCCGTATGCCACGGGCTGCCAGATCATCATCGCCGACGGCCTCAAGGGTACCGACGAGGCGCTCGTCCCGGTCGAGGGTGGCGAGTACGTGCGCGAGGCCAAGATCGGTCAGGCGCTCATGGATGCCGATATCGTGATCAGCCTCACCCACTTTAAGGGACATGAGCAGGCCGGCTTTGGCGGTGCCATGAAGAACCTGGGCATGGGAGGTGGCAGCCGTGCCGGCAAGATGGAGCAGCATGCCGCCGGCAAGCCGAACGTCGCGACCGAGCACTGCATTGGCTGCCGTGCCTGCGAGAAGATCTGCGCGCACAGCGCCATCTCGTTCGACGATACCCGCGAGCGCGAGCTTGCCAGTGGCGCTACTCGCACGGTGCACGTGGCCGCCATCGACCACGATCGCTGCGTGGGGTGTGGGCGCTGCATTGCGGCTTGCAACCAGGACTGCATCAAGCCCGGCTATGACGCCGCGGCCGATGTGCTTAACTACAAGATCGCCGAGTACACGAAGGCTGTCGTCGACGGCCGCCCGAGCTTCCATATCTCGCTCGCTATGGACATCAGCCCCAACTGCGATTGTCATCCCGAAAACGACACGCCTATCGTCAACGACATCGGCATGTTCGCGAGCTTTGACCCGGTCGCCATCGACCAGGCCTGCGCCGATGCCGTCATGGCATCCGAGCCGCTGCCCAACACCGAGCTCACCGATAGCGCTGCCAAGATGGAGCACAATCACGAGCATCTGGAGGGCGAGCAGGCGCGCGACCCCTTCTGCATCACGCATCCCGACACCGACTGGCGCGCGTGCATCGCGCATGCCGAGAAGATCGGCCTGGGCACGAGCAAGTACGAGCTCATCGAGGTTAAATAGCGCCTAGCTATTGGACAAAACAAGCGCTTTTGTAGCGCAACGTTAGCAAAAGCCGCCCGTGAGCACAGCGCCCACGGGCGGCTTTCCGGAAGTGCGGTGAAAAATCGAATACCGCCGACCACAAACCGTTTTTTGGCAACAAAACCCCTGATAAATTGTTGGTAAAACTGTGGTCTGGTTGAGCTTCCCGCGATTTTCCCCGCACTTCCGAAAACAGGGGGGGGCAGATAAAGCCCCAGACGTTGCTTTTTGCCTAAAAAAACTCGTCGAGGAAGTTGTTGACTGTGCTCCAGTAGAGCTCGGGGTCAACTTGCGCACTCTTGGCGTGGGTGGCGCCATGGATGGTGAGCTTTTGCTTGACCTTGCTGGCGCACGCGTCGTAGTTTTGGTCGAGCATACTGTACGGCACAAAGGTGTCCTGGTCGCCGTGGATAAACAGCATGGGAACCGTCGCGTGTTTGAGTTGCTCCACACTGCTCGCCTTATGAAAGTCGTAGCCCGCGCGCACGTTGCACACCAAATTTGCTACATCGAGCAAGGGAAAGCTGGGCAGGCCGAACACGTTCTTGAGCTGCAGAGAAAACTCGTCCCAGACACTCGTATAACCGCAGTCCTCGATAATGCATTTTACGTTTGTGGGCAGAGATTCCCCCGCGACGTTCATGGCGGTTGCCGCACCCATCGACTCGCCAAAGACCAGGATGCGTGCCTCGGGGTCAGCCTGAACGATCCGCCCAATCCATGCAACGACATCTAGCCGCTCGGGCCAGCCCATGCCGATATAGTCGCCGCCGGAGCGCTCGTGGGCGCGGGCGGCGGGTGCGAGTACGTTCATGCCGCGGTCGTGGAATCGCTTGACGTATCGGGCCATACCGATGGGCTCGTTGGTATATCCATGCAGGCAGACGGCGTAGTCGTGCGTGCTCTCCGAAGCAGCAAAATACCAAGCGGCAAGCTCGGTTCCGTCATCTGCGGTGAGGCTGCTGCTCTCGCGATTCTCTTTAAACCACGCCCGCGCCTCGGTGTCCTCGGCATCCGGCTGCTCACCTTCTTTGTCGTTCTTGCTATCCTGCATCATCTTCATGGTGTACGGCGCTTGGGGGTTCAGGGCAAAGTCAAACAAAAAGTTGCCGGCAAATCCGAGCAGCGCAACGACAACCACCAGTGCAACGATGCCGGCTATCTTGAGCTTTCGATGGGAACGTGCGTTTTGAGACATAAGAAGCTTTCCTATAAGATGTTAATACATCAACATTTAATGCAAGCGCATTATGGACGTTCACCGTTGATGCGTCAACAAACAAAGAATGGGTAAACAAAGGGTCACGTAAGGTGCAAATTTCGCACGCACCCAGACGCTTTGATATAGTGTTGAGAACTCTTTACGTTGGAGGATGTAACCGGCATGTCCGATTCGAGCGACAGTTCTAAGCCGCGACCCAAGACCGCGGCCGTTCCACACTACACGGTGGGCGAGGAGATCATGAACTCCGTCACCCATGGTGTCGGCTGCCTGCTGGGTATCGCGGGCCTGGTGCTCCTGATCGTATTCGCCGCCCTGCGCGGCGGAGGCCCAGCCCACATGGCCGCGGCAATTGTCTATGGCGTCAGCATTATCCTCGAATACCTAGCCTCCACGCTCTACCACGCGATTCAGCCCGCGCGCGCCAAGCGCGTGTTTCGCATCATCGACCACAGCTGCATCTACCTGCTCATTGCGGGCAGCTATACGCCGTTCTGCCTTATCACGCTCGCAAATGACGGCGGCCCCGCGCTGTTCTTTGCCGTATGGGCCATCGCCATTATCGGCATCGCCCTCGAGTGCTTTATGCGCGAGCGTCAACCGCACTGGGTAAGCGGCCTGGTCTACCTGCTGATGGGCTGGCTCGTCGTCTTTAAGCTGCCCGAGCTCGTGGCGCTGCTCAACCCCGTGGCACTTGCCCTGCTCGCCGTCGGCGGCGTGTGCTACACCGCGGGTGTGCCGTTCTATATCGCCAAAAACGTGCGCTACCTGCACAGTGTTTTCCACTTGTGGGTGCTCGCCGGCAGCATCTTCCAGTTCATGGCGGTGATCCTCTTCGTAATCTAGCGACCGCGCCCACGGCCCCGCTCGCGCGGGCGACCGGCGCAATTGCCGTATCCGCCATCAACGTTTTACCTTAACGTCCCGAATCTTGGAGGTTCGAGAAACTCCCGATGGACATAACCATCTCCCTTATTACCACGCTTGTCCTGACGCTTATCAATGGCTACTTCTCCATGTCCGAGATGGCTCTCACCACGGCCAAGCGCGCCGTGTTGGAGCACGATGCCGAGGAGGGCGATAAGCGTGCCGAGCGTGCCGTCCAGCTCGCCGCCGACTCCGATCAGCTGTTGGCCACCATCCAGGTCGCCATCACGCTCGTGGGCTTCGCCTCGTCCGCCGTCGCCTCGACGAGCCTGTCCGACCCGCTTGCCACATGGCTCATGAGCTTTGGCATCGCGCCGCTTTCCGCCATCGCGCGCGGCCTGGCGCCGGTCATCATCACCGTCGCCGTCGCCTTTGTGTCCATCGTGATCGGCGAGCTCGTGCCCAAACGCATCGGCCTCGCTAACGCCGAGGGCGTATCCAAGCAGGTCGTGGGGCCGCTTTCCGTGTTCCAAAAGATCGCCCGCCCGCTCGTGTGGCTGACCGGTGCCTGCTCCGATGGCCTGGCCCGCATCCTGCGCATCAAGAGCGCCGACGACCGCCAAAACGTCTCGGAGGAAGAGATCAAGTACATGGTCTCGGAGCAGGACGACCTGCTCGACGAGGAAAAGCGCATGATCCACGAGATCTTCGACCTGGGCGACACCGTGGCTCGCGAGGTCATGGTGCCCCGTGTGGACACCACCATGTGCGAGGACGACGAGACGGTTGCCGACGTGCTGTCCACCATGCGCCAGACCGGCTTCAGCCGCATCCCCGTCTATCACGAGGATCCCGACAACGTCGCGGGCATCGCGCACATCAAGGACCTGATTCAGCCCGCGCTCGACGGCAAGGGCGACCAGCCCATCGCCGGCTTTTTGCGCGACGCCACCTTTGTGCCCGATACCAAGGACATCCTGCCGCTGCTGTCCGAGATGCAGACCTCGCACGACCAGATCGTGGTCGTCGTGGACGAGTACGGCGGCACGGCCGGCATCATCACCATCGAAGATATCGTCGAGGAGATCGTCGGCGAGATCGAGGACGAGTTCGATCCCGACAACAAGTACCTCACGCGCCTTTCGCGCCGCGAGTGGCTCGTCGATGGGCGTTTTTCGTGCGATGACGCGATTGAGCTTGGTTGGCCGCTCGAGGAAAGCGATGATTATGAGACCATCGCCGGCTGGATTTTGGAGCTTTGCGACTCGGTGCCCGACATCGGAGAGGTGTTTGAGGTCGCAGGGTACAAGTTCAAGGTACAGTCGATGCGTGGCCAGCGCATCTCGCTCATTCGCGTGATCGCTCCGGCCGAAACCGATAAGAAGGATTCCGAGTCCTCGGCCGAGAAGCCGGCGGCGTCGGGTGCGGGCTCTGCGGACCCGCACGATGGCGACGAGTAGGGCAAGGAAGAGTAGGGGAGAGTTATGGCAGGCCTGTTCAACATCCTTAAGGTCACCGTCAGCGAGGACAAGATTTGCGCGCATGTGCTGGTGAACCCCGGCATGCCGCTCATGACCTCGGAGGATATCGAGGCCACGGCGCGCGTGTACTACCTGGTGCCCGCGATTGCCAAGCATCTGTGCCTGGGCGATTCGGGTCGCGAGTTCCAGGATTGCATGGGCCAGACCGAGCTTTGCCACCTGCTGGAGCACGTGACGGTCGAGCTCATGAACGAGACCGGTCTCGCTGGCAGCATTTCGTGCGGCCGCACGCGCGTGAGCGAGCACGACGAGCGTGTCTTTGAGGTCGAGCTTTCGTGTCCCGACGACGCGCTGGCCATCGGTGCGCTGTCTTCGGCGACCTTTATGATGGACTGGGCGTACCTGCACGCCGACCAGCCGGCCCCCGACGTGGAAGGCACGGTCGCGGGCCTGCGCAACCTGGTGCTGGGCATGCGTGCCGAGGCCGAGGGCAAGGACCCGCACGAGGCCGTTGCCGCTGCGAACGGCGAGGACGTGGCCGAGGATGCGCCCGAGGGCGACGCTCCTGCCGACGCCGACACTGAGCCCGTTGCCGAGGCGCCTGCCGAGCCCGAGTCTGCGGAGCCCCAAGGCGTCCCGAGCTTTGACGACGAGCCGCAGATGCCAATCGATACCGAGGGTGCGGTCGCCGAGAACCACGAGGCCCCCGCGGCCGTCTTTGGCGGTGCGGCAACGGCTCCGTCCGGCTCGGCGCACGAGGGCAACCTGCCGCTCGTCGATGGCGCCGGCGAGGACCCGGCCGCCACGGTGGCCATGCCTGCCATGCCGCAGGAGTAGGTTCACTCGCTTATCACCATCATGTACCTGCGCTTTTACCGTACGCAGATGAGCGCGACGGCAAGTGTTGCGCTGCGGGTATAATGGACAGCATTCAAACGGTGGGCATCGAGGTGCCCGCAGGAGAGGAATGATCATGGGAAAGACTTTCAGCTTTGTCTCCGGTGCGCTCTTTGGTGCTGCCGCCGGCGCTATCATCGGCGTTGCTCTGGCCCCGCGCTCGGGTGCCGAGACCCGCGCCATGGCCGCCGATATCGCCAACGATGCCTGGGACAACATGCGTGACACCTACGAGCACAGTGCCGAGGAGGCTCGTGCCGCGGTCAACGACTTTGGTCCGATGGTCGACGCCAAGACCGATGACCTGCGCGCCAAGGTCGACCTGGCCCGCGAGCGCATGGACCAGCTTCGCGAGCAGCTCAACGACGCCATCTCGGGCGGCAACGTGACGCCCGCCGCCGACGTCGTGGTCGAGAACGTCGCTGAGACCGACACCGAGGCCACGGAGCCCTCGACCGAGGCATAATGCGCGCAGGGGATTTTGTCGGCGTCAAGGTTTATCGTAAGCCTGCCGAAGACAAGCGCACCAAAAAGGACGGCACGCCGCGCAGCCCTAAGAAGCTCGGCAAGATTCACTTTCCCGTCTTTACCCCGGGCGGCACGCGCGTGGTGGGCTTTATGGTTCGCCAGTCCGATATCGCGGGCATGATCGAGCGCCCCGACCGGTTTGTGGCGCTCGATGCCATCGGCGTCTATGAGGGCGCTGTCGCGGTCGACGACGTCAAGGGCACCTACGATGCCGCCGCGGCCAAGCGCCTCGATATCAATCTGGACGATTGCATCATCTGGGTTGGCATGGACGTGCGCACGGAATCGGGCGATGCCGTGGGCTACTGCTCGGACGTTGAGTTCAAGCCGCGCTCGGGTATTGTGCAGATGTTCTACGTGACCGCCGGTGCCGCTTCGAGCGTGCTGGTGGGCGACACGCAGGTGCCGCCGACGATGCTGCGCGGCTACGAGAACGGCGCGATGATTGTCTCGGACGAGGTCAAGGCGCTCGGATATTCGGGCGGCGCGGCCGCCAAGGCTGCCGAGGCCAGTGTCGTGGTGGGCGATAAGGTCAAGAAGGGCGCCAAGGTGCTCGATGACAAGGGATCGGTCGCCGTGGACAAGGGCAGCCGCGCACTGGGCAAGCAGCTCGGCAAGACGCGCGGTATGTTCAAGGCCTTTAAGGACGAATATCAAAAGGCGAGCGGGGGCTCGTCAAAAGCTAGCAAATAGCGACGTACCAAATGATGGGAGGCGAGCCGGAGACATGTTGCTCCGGCTCGCTGTGTTTATGGGGGAGGGCATATGCGTCAAAACGGATCTAACTTAAACGGGCCCTCGGGTGCGCGTCCGACGGCGCGCCGCGACCTGGGGCAGCTGCCCAGCGGTCAGCGTCGACGTCGCCGTAAGCCCGGCGCGATGTACCTCAACCATAGCCGTGGGTTTAGCGATCGCAGCGCGCGCATCGGCAACGGGCGCTCACCGCGCCGACCGTCCCGCCTGCCCTATGCGCTCATCGCCGTGGGTTGCGCGCTCGTGCTGTTTATCGCTGCCGTCGTGGGCTACGTCAACCGCAGCGTGGACGTGGAGCTCAACGGGCAAAAGACCGCGGTGCGCGTGGGCTCTACGTTGCAGAATCTTATCGACGATCAAAGCCTGACCGAAACGTACGATGCCGGCGACCTGCTGGCCGTCGACGACAGCGTGCTCAAGCGCCATGGCGGCGAAAAGCTGTCGGTGAAGGTCGACGGCAAGCGCGTGAAGCAAGGCAAATGGGATAGTCGCGAGCTTACGGGTGGCGAGAAGGTGACGGTCAAGGATGGCCGCAACGTGTACGAAAAGCACGAGGTCCAGGCCACGACTATCGAGCCAAAGCTTAAGGTCGAGGGCACGGGTGCCATTGAGTATGTCAAAACCTGGGGCGTTCAGGGTCGCTCCGAGGTATGGGTCGGCGAGCAGTCGGGCAAGACGCAGGACCGCGGCGAGGTCGTGCCCGCCACCGACTGCGTGGTCGAGTGCGCAAGCGTAGCGCCCAAGGGCAACGAAAAGTACGTGGCCCTGACATTTGACGAGGGTCCGAGCGGCGCGACCAAGCAGATTTTGCAGGTGCTCAAGGAAAAGGGCGTCACGGCGACATTCTTCCTTTCGGGCGATGCGGCTGAGGCCTCGCCCGCTACTGCCAAAGCGATTGTCGATGCCGGGTGCGAGGTCGGCTCCAACAGCTACAGCGATGATTCGCTCAAGGGCGAGGATCGCGAGACGGTGCGCAAGCAGATCGCGAAGGGCACCGAGGCGATTAAGTCGGCGACCGGCGTCGAGACGATGTTGCTGCGTGCCCCCTACGCCGCGTTTGACGAGCAAAACTGGATTGACTCGATGGACCTGGTGTCCGCCGTGGTTTCGTGGAATATCGATTCGGGCGACTGGCTGCTCAACGGCGCCGACGAGCAAGTATCGACCGTGCTCGACTCGATGACGCCGGGCAATATTGTGCTGCTCACCGATAGCGATGAGTGCGCCGAGCAGACGCTCGAGGCGCTGCCGCAGATTATCGATGGCCTTGTCGCCGACGGCTACAAGATCGTGACGCTCAGCGACCTGGTCAAGACGGACACGGCATTGAGCAAAAAGCTCACCTCGCTCACCAAGGTTTCCATGCCCAAAAACGCCGTGTTCCCCCAACTCCCCGAGGACGACGACACCACAGAGTAGTCATCGGGGACGTGCTTAAACGACTGGTCGTTTAGGGCGGTCTTAATCGCTTTGTCCCACCGTGCTCATCCGGCTCTATGTCACGGATACGTCAGCGTTTGGTATGCCTGCAATGTTCAGCGCATAAATTCGGTGCCGCAGCGCGATGCTGATGCTATAGTTACTGCGGTTAATGAGGGTCAAGAGAAAGGTTACAGGTGAAATCCAAACCTCGACCATACAGTCGATGACCCCATGCAGGTGCTTTCTGCGCGTGCACGGGGTGTGAGCGCCGAGCGGCGTGCCGCCCGCGCATGCGTATACATATCTAAAAGTCCACGGATTGCGTGCCGGCATGGTCGCGCGGTCCGCAGGAATAATGATGGGGAGCACCATTGAATTATCTGAGTGAGATGCTCAAATTGCCGGTCTTGGACGTCGACGGCGAAAAGCTCGGCGTTGTGAACGATTTTGGCATTGCAACCGGCGAAGTTTTTCCGCACGTGACGTCGCTCGCGTTCCGTGGTCCCGGCAAGACACCGTTTATGATCAGCTGGCGCAAATGGGTCGACCGTATCGACGAGACGGGTGTGCACCTTAAGACGTCGGCCACCGAAATCCGTTTTTCGTACCTGCAACCGACCGAGCTGTTGCTGGCGCGCGACGTTCTCAATAAGCAGATCGTCGATACGCAGGGCATGAAGGTCGTGCGCGTAAACGACATCAAGTTTTCCATGTCGGGCGAAAATCAGCTGCGCCTGCTGGGTGCCGAGGTCGGCGCCCGCGGTCTGCTGCGCGCGATCAGCCCTGCGCTCGAGCACGCCGTCGAGAGCTTTATGAAGCACCTGGGCAAGCCGCTCAGCGAGGACATTATCGCCTGGTCTTACATGGACCTGCTCGATCGCTCGACTAAGAACATCCAGCTCTCGGTGTCGCACAAGACGCTTGGCGAGCTGCATCCTGCTGACATTGCCGACATCATCGAGCAGCTCGACCCGCGCCTGCGCGCGCAGGTGTTCGCGCAGCTCGACACGGCACAGGCCGCCGAGGCCATCTCGGAGTTCGATGACGACGAGCTCATGACCGAGATGCTCGAGGGCCTGTCCGATACCGACGCATCGTCGATGCTGGCTATGATGGACCCGGACGACGCCGCCGACCTGATCGACGAGCTCGATTACGAGAAGGCCGAGAAGCTCCTGCGCCTGATGGGCGTCAAGGAGGAGAAGGCGATTCGTAACCTGCTGGGCTATGAGGACAACACCGCCGGCCGCATCATGACCTCGGAGTTTGTCTCCCTGCCCGCCACGGCGACGGTCGGCGATGCCATCGAGGCGATTCGCAAACTCGACGAGGACTTCGAGAGCGTCTACTACGTCTATACCGAGGATCCGAGCGGCATGCTCACCGGCGTGCTTTCGCTGCGTACGCTGATCGTGGCCGATCGCGACGCCACGCTGGGCCAGCTCGCCTATCGCGACCTGGTCTATGTGTCGCCCGACGAGGACCAGGAAGACGTGACGGACGAGATGACCAAGTACGACCTGGTTGCCATCCCTGTCTGCGACGAGAACCGTCATATCCTGGGTATCGTGACCTTCGACGACGCCATGGACGTTATCGCCGAGGAGCATCAGGAGGACCTGCAGATCGCTGGTGTCGGCTCGGGCGATAGCGCGTCGGACGACTCGACGAACGTGCTCAGCTGGTTCGTGCATCGTCAGTACTGGGTCGTCGTGTGGGGCATCGCCTCGTGCATTATGGCGACGGTGTTGGGGACGGCGCTGGGCTCCGCGCATCTGGTGGTGTTCCCCATGTGCGCCATGCCGCTCGTGCTGCTTGCTGCCTCGCGCATGGTGTCGTTCGTCAAGAACTACTTCTTGGAGTACGACGGTCACGACGACGAGCCCAAACCGTACCTGGGATTCTTCTTCCAGAGCACGGGTATGGGTCTGATCCTTTCGCTCGTGACCTATCTGTGCGCGCAGCTGGTGCGCACTGCCGCGTTCCTCGATGCCCCTATGTTTGAGGAGCAGCTCTTTACCGGCTGCTTTAACATCGCGGCCATCATCTGCCTGGTGGGCAACATGAGCGCCGTGATTTACCTGATGGTGCTGTTCTGGCGCGATGAGCACGACCTCAATACGTCGGGTACCGCCATGAACGTCATCGCCGTCATGATTTCGTGTGTGGCGTACTGTGCTGCTGCGGTGCTGCTCACCATGTCGGTCATGGGATAGGTGGTCGCGTGCAAAATACGAAGCAAAAGCCGAGCACCAAGCAAAAGCTGACCATCGCGGCCATCTTTGGCGCCATGGGCCCCGGTCTTCTGGCGGCGCTTTCGGGCAATGACGCTGGCGGCATCGCCACGTATTCCAGCGCGGGCGCCAGCTATGGCTATAAGATGCTCTGGATGCTTCCCGTCATGACCGTGCTGCTTATCGTGGCGCAGGAGACCGCGGCGCGCTGCGGATGCGTCACGGGTAAGGGCCTGGCGTCGCTCATTCGCGAGCGCTTTGGCGTGCGCAAGAGCGTGCTGGCCATGGCAGCGCTGTTGATCGCCAACACGGCGGTGACCATCTCGGAGTTCGCGGGTATCGCGAGCGGCCTTGCTCTGTTTGGCGTTCCGGCGAGCATCTCGGTGCCGCTCGTGGCGCTGCTGGTGTGGATGCTTACCATGTCGGGCAGTTTCCAGCGCATCGAGAAGATTCTGCTGCTGGTAAGCTGCGTGTTCGTGACCTACATCGTCGCTGCGTTTATGGCCGGCCCCAACTGGGGCGAGGTCGCGGTCGACTTGGTCGTCCCCAATATTCAGAACGATCCCAGCTACGTGTCGCTCGTGGTCGCAACGATCGGTACCACCATCGCACCGTGGATGATCTTCTTGGCTCAGAACAACGTGGTCGATAAGAATGCGGGCGAGGACGACATCGTGTTGCAGCGTATTGATACCGTGAGCGGCTCGATCGCTGCTGATATCATTGCGGGCTTCATTATCATCACGACCGGTACGGTGCTGTTCCCGGCGGGTATTCAGATTAGCGATGCTGCCGATGCTGCCCGCGCGCTGGAGCCTATTGCGGGTCAGTGGTCCACGGTGCTGTTCGCCTCGGGCCTGGTCGCAGCGAGTTTTTTGGCTGCCTGCGTGCTGCCGGGCGTTACGTCGAGTGCCATCTGCGAGGCTTTTGGTTGGGAGCGCGGCGCCGATCGCAGCTGGGACGAGGCCCCGGTTTACCGCGGCATCATTACGGCCATCATCGGTATCTCTGCCGTGCTGGTGCTTATGCCCGGCGTCGATCTGTTCCAGATTATGATGACCTCGCAGGTCATCAACGGCGTGCTACTGCCCGTGGTTCTGGTGTTCCAGGTGGTTATCGCCGCCGACCGTCACATCATGGGTGCCAACCGCAATGGCCGCGTGTGGAACGTGCTCACTTGGGCGACTATCGGCGTGATTACGGCGCTCACGGTCGTCATGTTTGTCCTGCAAGCGATGGGCTACAGCGCTTAACGCCCACTTTTGCTTCCGAACAGGCCGCAGCGATGGACTGCGGCCTGTTTTTTGCCCGCGACCTCTTGGGGCCGGCTCGAAAAGAGTGATTTTGGGTTGTTTGCTGCGGGCTATTTGTCGGTGCCCAGCTTGTGCGGCTTGAAGGCAAGCGCATTGACGAGTGCGTCGGTGGCAGACTTGACGGCTGCCGGCTGCGGATCGTTGACGTGATCCTCGGGATGCACGGGCAGGTCCTTCTTGACGGCATCGTGGATCAAGTTGAGGTACTCAGTCACGCCAGTGGTCGATAGGTGCGTGCCATCGCCATCGAACAGGTCGTTGCGGTTGGCGCTGTATCCGTACCAGTCGATAACGCGCACGTTCTTGTAGCGCGTAGCGGCGTTAGCGATGGCCTGGTTGGTAGAGCCAACCCACGGCTGCGGGCTGCGCGTGTTCACAAACACCACAATACGCTTATCTCCTGCATCGTCCATGATGGCGTCGATCTGGTCGTCGGTTACCAAGCCGTTGGTGCCCAGTGCAAAGACCACGATCTTGCCGGCAAGGTTCTGCTGGATATAGCCCTCAAATGTCGCGCGGCCCGCATCAAACTGGCGGCCCTTTTCGGCATCGATATGGCTGTGCGGGAACACACCGTCAAAGGTGTCTACGGCACGCAGCGACACGGAGTCGCCGATCATAAGCAGATCGTAGGAGCCATCGGGGAAGCCATCGTTGTCCTTGTCGGTGTCGTCGGCCGCCTGCTGGTCGGTGGGCGCGGTGTTCTTGGCTTCCTTGTTGAGGACTTCGGCGCCCTCGCCGCTCAGCGCAGACGTCTCGGGCACAAAGATCAGGCCGCCCAGTGCAACGACCAATACGACAGCGCAGGCTGCGCAGACGGGGACGTGCGTGCGTGCCCAGTTGGCGGGCGTGGTGGTGCCATCGCGGAATTCGGCAACGGTGCGCCCAAAGGCGCCCTTCCTAAACGGCGTCTCGATAAAGCGATATGAGCATTCGGCCACGGCGACCACCAACAGCACCTGCAAAATGTACTGCCACCACGGTGTATCGTTGATGTTGGCGACCGGGTTCATGAGCAACAGCAGGGGATAGTGCCACAGGTAGATGCTGTACGAGCGCTTGCCAACCCATACGAGCGGCTCGGCGGACAGCGCGCGGGCAACCATTCCCTGGGGCTGCACGCAGGCCGCGATGACCATGAGTGTGAGGATCGAGCACAGCAGCGTGCCTCCGCGATACTGGAACGCGGTGTAGCCGTTGGTGAGCGCGACCATGGCGGCAAGGCCAACCAGACCCACGAGGCCCAACACATCGATGGATGCGGGCGAGGACCAAAAGCGCACGAGGGCGCTCGGCTGTGCCGGGCCGGTCTCGGCTGATTCGTCGGCCTTCTCGCCAGGCTTGCCCTCGGCGTTCTTGCCGTGCTTGGCGGCGCCGGCCAGGCGATTGAGCCCCAAACGACGAGCGAGACGCACCGGCGCCAGGTCGCGATCGGGGATAAAGGCCATCCAGGCACCCAGCAGCAGCGAGAACACGCGGGTGTCGGTGCCGTAGTACACGCGGCTGGGGTCGGCGGCAGGGTTGTAAAGCACCATCATGGCAAGGGCAGATACCGCGGCAAGGCCCAGAACCACGCGGCGCGTGTTGGGCTTGCTCATGTGCATGGATACCATAGCGAGCAGCAGCGGGGGCCAAACCAGGTAGAACTGTTCCTCGATGGCGAGCGACCAAAAGTGCGTAAGCGGCGAGGGATCGCCCAGGGCGTTGAAGTACGAGACGTTTTGGGCAATCTGCCACCAGTTGTTGAAGAACAGCAGCGACGGCAGGATATCGGGGCGCATCTTGGTGAGCATCACGTGGTTGAAGACGGTGCACAGCGCACAGGTCACCACCACGACGGTCACCACGGCGGGGACCAGGCGACGGATGCGGCGGATCCAGAAGCTCTTGAGGTCGATGCGGCCGGTCTTAGCGACTTCGTTGAGTAGCAGGCGTGTGATCAGATAGCCCGAAAGCACAAAGAAGATCGTGACGCCGAGCAGACCGCCCTGCGCCCACGTGAGGTTGAGGTGATAGAGCACCACCGCGACGACGGCAAGCGTGCGCAGGCCGTCAAGGGCAGGGATGTAGCGGGACTTGGGGCGAGCAGGCGTCTGCTCCGCGGCGGGAGTGTTGGCGCGACCCGCGTTGTTGGCAGAAGCGCGATGGGGGCTCGCGGTGCGTCGCGGCTCGTTGGCACGGCGTTCGCTCTTCACGCGTTCGTGCGGCGCCGGCTCGTTGCCTGTGCGGCGTCGACCGCGCGAGCCCGATTGCGAGAGTTGTTCCATAAAACATCATCCAATGACGAGAATAATCAGCACGCCTTCATTGTAGCTGCCTGCTCCTGTGAATGCTTGCTGCTGGCGCAAGCTCAAGCGCGCGTCCACATCAAAGTGAACTAAAGTTATAGGGGGTGCGAGAGTGCACGATCGACGGCCGGCGGTGGGCATAAGGCCCGCAGATGAGGAGGTTTCCATGGCAGATCGCGGCATCGTTGCGGTGTTCGGCAGCATGAACATGGACCTTTCGGTGGCGTGCGAGCGCATACCGCGTGCGGGCGAGACCGTCGGCGGCAGCGGGTTTATCACCAACGCCGGCGGCAAGGGCGCCAATCAGGCTGTAGCTGCCGCGCGTATGGGCGCGTGCACGCACATGATCGGCGCGGTCGGTCGCGACGCGTTCGGCGCGTCGCTCGTGGTGGGGCTCCAAGACGCCGGCGTGGACTATGACTTTGTAGTGCATCGCGATGACGTGGAGACGGGAACGGCGACCATCATTCGCTGCGAGGGCGACAACCGCATCATACTGTCACCGGGCGCCAACCATGCGCTTGCGGGCGCGGACGTTGCCTGCGCGTTGAGGCGCCTGGTGGCCCATGAGCTCGACGACGACGCCAGCGAGATTGCCCCGGCTGCCGGAAGCGTCTTTATCGCCCAGGGTGAATGTGACCTTGCGGCGACGGCCGAGGCGCTTGTTTGTGCTCACGAGCTGGGGTTCTATACGGTCTTTAATCCAGCGCCTGCCTGCGAGCTGCCTGCGGAGGTCTGGCCTGCGGTCGACCTGGTCTGCCCCAACGAGACCGAGTGCCAGGTTCTGACGGGCATTCTGCCCACGGATGATGCAAGCTGCGTCGCGGCGCTCAATGCGCTGCTCGACAAGGGTGCCGGGGCTGCGGTCATCACGTTGGGCGGTGCCGGCTCGGTTACGCTCGGCGATGGCGGTGAGCTGCTGCGCATGCCGGCACTTTCGAGTACGGTAGTCGATACCACGGCCGCCGGCGATACGTTTATCGGCGCGTTGGCGGCGGCTCGCCTAGAGGGCCTGCCGCTCTTTGAGTGCATGGCCACGGGTGCTCGCGCCTCGGCAGTGACGGTGTCGCGCCTGGGCGCTCAGCAATCGATTCCCACGCGCGCCGAAGTTGAACATTGGTTTGGTTAAACGATAAAGACGGAGAAGCGGAGTAGAACAATGACAACCAAGAAGCTGATCCTTGATCTGGATATGGGTGTGGACGATGCGATGGCGCTGGCCTATGCCGTCGCGAGCCCCGAGGTGGAGCTCGTGGGCATCACCACGTGCTTTGGCAACGTGCGCGTCGAGCAATCGGCGCACAACTGCCTTGCGGTGCTCGATCTGCTGGGTCGCCCCGAGGTTCCGGTGTACCTGGGTGCCGACCGTCCTCTGCAGGCGACTGAGCCCTATACGCCGCCGGCGTCCACCGCGCTCATTCACGGCAAGAACGGCATCGGCGGCGCGAGCGTGCCCGCGTCGCCCTACGAGCCGGTGGGGGCGACCTCGGCCGACGGCAACGCTGCGGTCGATTATCTGATCGATGCCGCGCGCACCTATGGTCCCGATCTGGTCTACGTAGCGACTGGCCCGCTCTCCAACCTGGCGCTCGCCCTGGAGCGCGATGCGGCGGCGATGATGTCCATCGGCCGCGTGGTCGTGATGGGCGGCGCCCTTACCGTGCCCGGCAACGTGAGCGCGGGCGCCGAGGCCAATATGGCGAGCGACCCCGAGGCAGCCGACGCGGTGCTGCGCTCGGGCCGTAAGCTCACCATGGTGGGTCTGGACGTGACGCATCGCGTGGTGCTCACACGCCGCGACATTGCCGGCTGGACGGGCTCGGGCACCATGGCGGGCTGCGCATTTGCGAGCATGGTCGAGCACTACATTGGCTCGTACGAGATGAACGCACCCTACCTGGGTGGTTGTGCGCTGCACGATCCGCTGGCCGTTGCCGTGGCGATCGACCCCACGCTCGTAGGTGCGCTCGGCTGCAACCTGCGTGTTGATCTGCTGGGCGAGTACCGCGGTCGCACCATCTGCGATGAGCGCCGCCTGTCCGATCCGGACAAGAGCGCGCTTGTGGCACTGACCGTGGACGCTCCGCGCTTCCTTTCCGAGTTCAAGGCACGCATGGCCCGCGTCCTGGGCTAAGTTTTCTTTTTGGGACGGGGCTTTTTTGACTGGTATGATTGGTGCGACCATTCGAACCAGCTAAAAGAGCCCGTCCCAAATTGACTACCGAGAGGATCTGCCATGGAGCGCATTGCGAGCTTTTCCGTTGACCATCTGTTGCTTGAGCCCGGCGTGTATGTGAGCCGCATCGACCGCGATCCGGCGACCGGGGCCGCCGTCACCACCTTTGACCTGCGCCTGACCACGCCCAACAAGGAGCCGGTCATGAACACGGCCGAGTGCCACACCATCGAGCACCTGGGCGCGACGTTCCTTCGCAATCATGCCGAGTGGTCGGGCCGCATTGTCTACTTTGGCCCCATGGGCTGCCGCACGGGCTTTTACCTGGTTGTGTTTGGCGAGGTGACGAGCGAGGAGATCCTGCCGCTCGTGCGTGAGCTGTTCGAGTTTGTCGCCGGCTTTGAGGGCGATGTCCCCGGTGCCGCTCCCGAGGAATGCGGTAACTACCTGGACCAGAACCTCCCCATGGCCAACTGGCTTGCGCGCCGCTACCTCGACCGCGACCTGGCCGATATCGACGAGAAGCACCTGCACTATCAGCAGGCGTAAGGGCTTTATCGCCCAAAACGAGCGCATTAGGCGCCTTCGCTTATGCGGGGGCGCCTTTTTGTTGATTGGTCGGGGCGAGCGTTCAAAATCGCTCGTGTTTGTTCTAGAATGTTCGTATAGTCACATTTACGAACAGGAGTGAACATGCATATCTACTCTGTCAACGATCCCGAGTTCAAATCCTATGGCAACGTTTGGAATAACGTTCCGTTCGAGCTCACGTCGTCTGTGCTCGAGGCGCTCTCTGCCACGCCCATCCCCGAGGGCAGCAAGTACGTAGCAAGCGCGCCGGAGCTCGAGGACGTCAAGGATGCCGACAAGCTTGGCTTTCTCATGTTTGGTGGCCGTCCCTTCCAGCTCGGCTGGTGCAATGGCCACAATACGCGACTCAACTGCCTGGAGTATCACCGCGCCAGCGAATTCAACCTGGGCGCGCGCGACTTTATCCTGCTCGTGGCGCATCGCTGGGAGATCGAGGACGGCAAGCTCGACACCGCGTGCGTCAAGGCGTTTCGCGTGCCGGCGGGTACGGTCGTCGAAGTCTTCAACACCACGCTCCACTACACGCCCTGCATGGTCGACGACGGCGGCTTCCAGGTGATGGTGGCGCTGCCGGCGGGCACCAACGGCCCACGCCCCGAGGCTGCATCCGACATGCCTGCCGCCGGTGACAGCTACTGCTACTGGAAGGCCGACAAGTGGGTTCTCTGCCATGCTGACAGCCCCAAGGCTGCCGAGGGCGGCTACGTAGGCCTCATTGGCAAAAATCTCGACATCACCGTGGACTAGCGCATCGCCCCAAACCACCACAAAGGTGCCTGTCTCCTTTGCGGTGGTTTGGGGCGGGCGGATATCGGGAAGTGCCAGACGGGGGAGGCTGCCGGGCGCCTTGCCGTCTGCGGATTTTGGGACATGCGGCCCGCTTTTTCGACCCATCTGTCGGTACACTAAAAGCACTATGGGTACCTGCGAGCGACATATCGGCCACGCGGCCGCCCGATCCGCACCCGTGGCGGATCCCAGGGGTGGCAGGCTCTTCGCCATGCCGCGATTCCTTGTTGGCATAACACATCGGATGTACCGCCACCGCGTCTTTGCTATCGCCGGTGTCATCACTGCGCTGTTCCTCATGCTTTTGGCAGTCTTGCCGGCACTGTTCGCCTTCGACCCCAAACTTTCTAACGCCGCGCCCGCCTATAGCGAGGTGTCCGAAGAGGTCGTGGATGCGCTCGTCCATTCGAGCTCTCTCCCGCTGCTTGTCGCCGCAATTGCATTTTCGATCTGGGGCGTATCGGTCTATCTGCGCTGTTTGGACTATGTGTTGCGCCGCCGCCTTGTTGCCATCGCCACCATCTGCGCCCTGTGGATGATCGAAGTCATTCTCAAGTACAAGTCGTTCACGCCGTTCTATGCCACCGTGCTGTGGTACCTGTACTACGTGCCCATGACGCTCATTCCGCTGCTCTACCAGTTGTGTGGTCTGCGCCTTGCGGGCCTGGAGCAACACCGCCTGGGTCGCCGCTGCTGCGCTGCGCTGTGGATTATGGCTATCCTGCTTATCGGATTTGTGCTCACCAATGATTTTCACCAGCAGGTCTTCCACTTTGACCGCACAAGCGACACCTGGAGCAACGATTACACGTACGGCTGGGGTTATTTCGCCGTCCTCGTGTGGACGGCCTTTAACTTTGTGGCCTTTTTTATCCTGGTGGGCCGGTCCTCGTCCTTTCGCATCCAACGTTTCTCGGGCACGGCGGCGCTCGTGCTGCTGGGCGGCGCGTTCTTTGCCATTTCATATGCGTTGCGCGTGCCCTGGGCATGGAGGCTCAACTTCTCGCTCGTCTATTGCGTCTTGTGCGTGGTGGCGATGGAAATCTGTCTCGATTGCGGTGTCGTTCCGTCATATCACGACATCGCCGGCATTTTCGACACCTTGCCGCTTGACCTCAAAGTTCTAACGCGCGACCTGCAGGAAGTCTATGCCACGCCAGTGTCAAAGCCAATGCCGGTAGGCGTGCGCGAGGAGTTGCGGACCCAGGCGCACAGCCGCGCCCATGCCTTTGCCGTGGCGTCCGATCCCGATGCGATGTACCGTGCCTTTCCACTGCTGGGCGGATCGGCCCTGCTTGCCCAAGACGTGTCGGATCTCAACGAGCTTAACCGTGAACTGGCACATCGTCGTATGGAGCTGCAGCGTCAAAATGAGCTGCTCGCCGCCGACTACGACCTTAAGACGCACCTGGCAGACCAAGAGGCCGAGACCTTGCTGGTCCAAGACGTGGACCAGGCGCTTGCCCGCGCGCTCGAAGGGATGTACGACCTGCTGAGCTCGCTGCCGCCGTTGACCGATGAATCGTCTTCGCACGAGCGTTACCGCATGCTGCAGCGCGTCAAGATGCTCGTCGCCTATTGCAAGCGCAAGGGGTCGCTCACGTTGGCACAGCACGGGGAGAGCGGTTTTGATCGCGACCGCATTCAGCTCATTGCCAACGAGCTCGCAAGCGACCTGCGCACCATCGATATCGATTGCGCCTCGATTATCGCCATACGGCGCCCGTTGCGCGCCAGTACGGTAAGCGCCCTGTACGACTGCGTGTATGACTTTGCGTTTTTTGCCTACACCACCGACCATCCGGCGCTTATGTATCACTTGGGCGACCATGACCGATGCAGTGTCGAGTTACGCGCCACGCTTTTTTCCAACGATGATGCAGATCTTTCGCAGACGCCCGCTGCGCAAGAGCTCGATAGCGCTCTGCAAGGGCGCAACGTGGCATACCGCCTTGAGGGCGAGCCCGGCCAGCTGCGCATGATCGTCTTGATGCCGAGGGCGGGTGAGTGACGATGCAGATTTCGCTCATTCTTCCCCAAATCGTTGCGCTCGATGTTGTCTTTGCCCTGGCTGCGTGTCTGCAGACGATCCACGTCCCGCTCATCGCATCGCGCCGCTCGTCCTATAACCGTAAGGTGATTTGTGCCTACGAGGCGAGCCTTGTGCTTCACCTAGTTATTTCGGCGCTCATCTTGTTCGCGTCGTCTGGCTCATATCTGGTGGCGCCGCTTGACGTTTGCGCCAGGGCAATGGGCGGAGCGTTGTGGCTCAATGCCGTGATCTTTGCCTACGGCGTGGTGCTTATGGTGCGCTATCGTCGCCCCGTCATGCTGGTCGAGCTGCTGCTTGTTGTCACCGTTACACCGCCGGTGGTTTTTGCCATGGGCTCGGCGTGGACCGTTGTCCTTATCGCAGAGGGAGCGTTCTTCCTGTTCCGTTCCATCGCGGCGCTCTTGATGGATGTCCGCAACCGCCAGGAGGATATCACCATGTTCTCGACGATCGAGACCATCAACGTGATTCCCGTGGGCATCCTGTATCTGGACCCGAGGGGCCGTCCGCTGCTCATGAACCGCTGCATGCGCAAAAACCTGGTGGAGCTTCATATGCCTACCGACCTAGGCGATATGAGCGGTACATGGAACGACCTGCGCAAACTCAGCATGCAAATGCCCGAAAGCAGCAGGAACCGTGTGCGGATTAATCTGGACCGCTTTGGTGAGGCGCACGTTGTGGTCGAGGTTTCTCCCGCCGAGATTCGCTTGTTTGTGCACGATGACGTTATGGTTTCGGGCCGCCTCTTCGAGCGCATTATCGGTCTGGATGTAACAGAGTATGCGCATGCCCATGATCGCCTAGCGCAAGCCAACCACCTGCTTGAGCTTGCGGGCCAAGAGCTCCAAGCCCAGATCGAAGAAGTCAAAAAAGTTGCTGACAATGCGGCCTATCTGCGTATGCGTGCTCGCGTGCACGACGTGATCGGGCAGCGTCTGTCCATTCTCCATCGTTATCTGGAGGAAGGGCGCCTGGATGACGAGTCACTCGAGCAGATCGACCCGCTGCTGCGCTCAATCGCTGCCGATCTGCGCAGCGGGGGCGACACCGAACCGGCAGAGCAATTGGGCGATATCGTCCATGCCTTTGGCCTAGTGAGCGTGCAGATCGATGTGGAGGGCGAGCTGCCAAACGACGCGCGTGTCGCCGCAGCATTTTTGCAGATTATCCGCGAAGCCTCGACCAATGCCACCAAGCATGCACAGGCCCATCAGGTCCATGTGCGCCTGTGGCAGGAGGGGACAGAAGACGGCGCTGTCGCGCGGATGGTCGTTTCTAACGACGGCGCGCCTGCACCCGTATCGTATCGCGAGGGAACGGGTATCCCAGGTATGAGGCATGTCGCACAGAATCTGGGCGGCAGCCTGGAAGTCCACACCGCCCCGCCCTTCACGCTTACGGTGTCCATCCCGCTCGCCTCCAGCGCCACGGTCCAAAGGAGAAGTTCATGATTCGCGTGTTAATCGTCGAAGACCAGGCTATCTTGCGCGAGAGCCTCGCGCGCTCCGTCGGTGACCAGCCCGACATGACGGTTGTTGCCGCGATCGCCGACGCCTCGGATGCCTTGGACGTTGTGCTTAAGGAGCGCCCGGACATGATACTGATGGACGTATGCACCGAGCATGATTCCAACGGCATCGTGGCGGCGGCGCGCATCAAAGAACAACTGCCCGAGTGCCGCGTCATTATCATGACGGGTATGCCCGAAATCACCTTTGTGGACCAGGCGCGCGAGGCGGGCGTCGACAGCTTTGTGTACAAGAACGTCGGTATCGACGAGCTTTTCGCCGTGATGCGCTCCACGTTGGCGGGTTACTGCACGTTTCCCAAGCCGCCCGAGAGCATCTTCTCGGGCACGGCGGCCCTCGACGATGTCGAGCTGTCGATCTTGCGCCTTGCCTGCGAGGGTAAAAGCCGCCGCGAGATCGCGGCCGAGCTGTTTATGAGCGAGGGCACCATCAAACGCCGCATCTCGGAGATTCTCAATAAGACCGGCTACGACAACATCATGCGCTTGGCCGTGCGCGCAGTAACGGAGGGCAGCATCGTTCCCAACATGGAGCGCTAGCGCTCGTTACGCATCGGCATAAAGCGGCGGGGCCGCAGGATCAACTCCTGCGGCCCCGTCTGGCATGTGCGCGGATGTGTCCGCCAATCCGCGGCTATCGGTGTCTGCCGTTACGCGATGGTTGCGCTGTAGGAGGCGACGTCCTCGTAGGAATCGGTCAGGTAGGCATCGATGCCGATGGTCGTGTTGACGAGGTCGTCAAGGCTATCGAGTGTGCCGTTCGAGAAGGTGAACTCTTCGGTGGCGTTGGTGCCGGGCATCAGGTGAGCCGAGAACCAGGCTTCCTTCATAGTGCCGTTGACGTTGGTCTTGCCGGAAGGAGCGTAGAAGGTCAGGTCCTTGTCGCTCTTGTTGGTGATGTTGACGACAAAGCCGATGTCGCCCCAGTCGTCCTTGAATTTCTCGGTGATGGTGATGGCGCACAGATCGTCATCGGCGACGGTGACGGCGGGGGAGATTTCGACACTCTGGACGTCGTCGTCTTCGACGGCCTCATCGATCTCTTCTTCCTTCTCGGCCGCCTCGCGATCCTTCTTCACCGTGCCGGACAGATCCTTGTCGGACTTGGTGAAGATAAGCTTGTCGCCTTCCACCTCAAGGACGAGCTTGTCGTCCTTGAGCTTCAGGTCGTGCGACTCATCTTCGGCGGTGATCGTTACGGTGGTGGCGTCCTTGGCTTCCCATTTCAGGTCGGCGACCTCAAGGAACATATCGAGGACGCCTGTGCCGTCCTCGTCGAGGATCAGGACGCAGTTGAGGCCCCACTCCTTGAGCATATCCATGTACTCATCGGTGAGCTCTTCGCCATCCAAGGTTCCACCCGAGTACTGCCAGCTGCCGACGAAGTTGGCCTTGGGGTCCTTGCCGCCGCCGCTGCAGCCCGTCAGGGCAAAGGCGAGCGCCAGGACGCATGTCAGAAATGCGAGTACGGACTTTTTGAACGTTGTCTTCATGGTGTCCTCCTTCATCGAACGAAACCCATAGAAGCAAATGCGGGGGTGGCGGATCCCCCGCCAATTACCAGATAGAGGGGCTAGGGCCGGGGCGTTCCGCAGTTGCTGCAGAACTTGCCGCCGTTTTCACTACCGCAGTTGGGGCAGAACCACTTGGCCGGTGCCGGGGCGGGTGCGGGACTACCGCACTCGGAGCAGAACTTGCCGGTGTTGGTGGCGCCGCAGCTGCAGGTCCACGTGCCGGCCGCGGGTGCGGCGGCTGTCTCTTATACACATCTCCGAGCCCACGAGAC